>JBOHHD010000682.1:0-9541 GCA_050700515.1 Pseudonocardiaceae bacterium | reverse complement strand
GGTGTGGCGGGCGTTGTGATGTCGTCATACCTGTTATCGATCCGCCTCTGCGGGTGCCTGTGCGCCGGCTGTCATCGATCCATCTTCCCGAACCGACCCAGGACAACGCTTCGTAGGCGCTACTCTGCCGCAGAGTACCGCCTAGGGAGAGCAGCAGATACCGAATGCCCAGCAATCCGACCACCAAGTCACAGGTCCAGGCCTACCGCTTCATGCTGCGCAGGGTGGAGTCGGCCTTGGTCCGCAAGGACGCGGTGATGCTGCACGAGCCGATGCGCCACCACCTGCGAGCCTCCGCGGTCGGCCTGGTACTGGGCGTGCTCGGGTTGGCGGCGTTCTTCGTCATCGGCCTTTTCAACTCGGCTGACCAGGTGGAAGAGGGCCAGATCGTCGCCATCGAGGGAACGACCAGCGTCTTCCTGATAGCCCAGGACCAAAACGAGGGTGACCTGCGCAAAGTGCCGGTGACCAGCCTCACCTATGCGCGGCTGCTGTTCGCGGCCCTCAAGCCGGGTGAGGGTGAAGCGCCGGAGACCGAGTACGTCGAGGCGTCGGCGCTGGCAGACATCACCGAAGCGGGAAGGGTGGGGTTGGACGGCGCGCCGACCTATCTGCCGGAGCAGGAGAATCTGGTGGGTGGAGACTGGTCGGTATGTGACACCGCCGACCTCGGCGAGGGCCGGTTGAACGCCGAGGCCCGCCCACCGCTGTCCACCACGGTGATCGGGGGGGTGCCCGAGCCGGGTGACCCGCTCGGGCCCGACCAAGCCCTGCTGGTGGAGGAGGAGAGCAGCCAGACGCGCTATCTGGTGTGGAACGGCCGTCGGTGGGAGATCGACCTGGGCGACTCTGCGGTCCTGCTCGGCTATCAGCTGCGGGACATCGTGCCGCGCAAGGTCAGTGCCGGGCTGCTCAACGCGATCCCCGAAGGGAACTCCCTGAACCCACCCGACATCCCGGATGCCGGCCAGCCGTCCGCCTTCCCGCAGTTGCCTGGCGTGCAGGTCGGCGAGGTGATTCGGCGAGAGATCCCTGGCACTGAAGACGAGTCGTTCTTCCTGGTGCGGAGAGAGGGCTTGGAGCAAGTGCAAACCGCGGTGGCCAATCTGATGAGCCTCGTCAACAACCGCACTGCCACGTTTCGGGAAATCCCGGCCCGGGATTTCCTCGCTGTGCCGCAGTTCAACAGCGACGATTTCAACAACTTCCCGGATCAGGTTCCGAGGGTTCTCACTACCGCGGAGACCCCGATCGCCTGCCTCGTCTGGCAGGGCGTCGACCCAGCTCCGGTGATCACGTTCAGCGCCGATGACACCGGCCTGCTGGGTGAGGGCAAACGGCCGGTGCCGGTGCCCAATGCTGTCCGCGGCATACAGGCCGACCGCGTCTTCCTGGAATCCGGCAAGGCCGCCTTGGTCCACGGAGTGGTGCCTCGCCAGGTCACCCTGGGGCCGATCTGGCTGGTGATCGACCAACAGCGCTACGGCGTGCCCAACATCGAGGTGGCCCGTGCCCTGAGACTGGGGGAGCAGCCAACGCCGGCTCCGGACTCCATCCTGACCTTGCTCCGCCCAGGATTGACGCTGGACCCCCAGGACGCCCTGGAACAGTACGACCCTGAGCTTGCCCAGCAGCGGCAGGCCGGTCGCTGAACACCGCATCCGCCGGCCCGCTCATCCTTGTCGGGCCAGGCGCGTCAGCGGGAGCGGTGCTGACGATGCCACTTGATGGTGTAGACGATCAACATGGTGAGTCCCAGTAGCCCGACGGCGGCGCCGGCACCGGCCAGCGCGACGGTGCGCGCTCTGGGATCTTCAGGTGGTGACAGGATCACATCGGTCAGTGGACCTCCCGATGTCCGCTCCGGGGTGATCCCAGCTTCCTCGGGCAACACCGCGGTGAGCGCGGCAACGGGATTGATGATCCCGTAGCCGAGCGCGTCATTTCGTCCGCCCGGCCCGGCGGTGCCCTGGGCGGTCCGCTCGATACGGTGCATGATCTGGCGCGCGGTCAAATCCGGGAAACGCTCCTGGACCAGAGCGGCGAGCCCGGCGACGTAGGGGGCGGCGAAGCTGGTGCCGTCAATGGGATTGCGTTGACCCTTGGACGTGACGAGCGTCGTGGTCAGGCCCGGTCCGGCGACATCAAGGGACACTGCTCCGGTA
Source organism: Pseudonocardiaceae bacterium (assembly GCA_050700515.1). GTDB lineage: Bacteria > Actinomycetota > Actinomycetes > Mycobacteriales > Pseudonocardiaceae. The sequence goes on along the minus strand of JBOHHD010000682.1, from coordinate 7,376 downwards.
CCCGGCGCGGCCACGTCGACCCACGGTCCGCGGATCGAGAACTCCGCCGCCTCGTCGTTCTTATTGGTTGCGGCGACGGTGAGCACGTCATCGTCGAACCAGCCCGGTGAGGAGATGGTGGTGAGTTGACCAGGGGTGTTCTGCTGGCATTGGTCACTGATGTTGGCCGCTGCCACTACCACCACCACGTTGCTCTCCACCGCATAATGGACGGCAGCCTGCAGGTCCTGCGCATTGACCTGGTTCGGCTCGGCGGGAAAGCAAGCCGCCTCCGAGATGTTGATTACTGTGGCACCTCCTTGCACGGCCCGGACCACTGCCTGGGCCATGCTGATGGTGTCCCCGGCCAGCGGGGTGTAGGACTCCTCTCCGGTGGTGACCGAACGCAGCCGCACCGAATAGAAAGAGCTGCCCTGGCGAATGGACAGGATCTTCGCCGACGGTGCCACCCCGATGAAGCGGGTGGCCGGGTCGGAATTCGCCGCGATGAGACCGGCCACTACGGTGCCATGGCCATCGCAGTCATACAAGCCACTGCGGTTCTCGATGTAGTCTCCGCCGTCGAACAACCGGTCCGACAACAGGGGATGCCGGTTCACGCCACTGTCGATCACGGCCACCACCTGATCACGCCCGGTGGCGAATTGGTGAGCCTCCTGGATTCGTAACCGGTTCTGGTTGGCGGGTTCGGTCTCGGCGTCCATCGCGGTGTCCGGGGACTGCTGTACACAGGCTGTGGTCGGCTGGGGCGGGCCGACCTGCTGGGTTGCCGTGTTGTTCACGACATAGGGCAGGGCATTCACCTCGAGCTGGGTGGGCAGCTCTGCCGGATTCACCGGGGGCGGCGTGCCTGGTGGCCGGACTCCGGGCTGGGCGGCCACTGGCCAGACCGGTCCGGCAACGGCGAGTAGCGCGACGGTGATCGCTACCAGCACCGCACGACGGCGACCCTCCGATGCACTCACGGCGCCAGCGACCGGAAAGTGCTGTACAGGTCCATCACTCCGAGCGCGAGTGGTAACACCGAGGCGATGAGGATCGCTTCGGCCACGTCCACCGAGCGGCGCATGACCGGCGAGAACCGACGGCGAGGGAAGATCACCCCCAGGACCAGCGCCAGTGCGGCGAGCACCAGCAAGCTGCCGAACACCAGTAGCAGCCGGGTGGTCGGTGCCGCTGTCGTCATCCAGCCGACCAGCAACCCTGCCGTGGTGGCCATTCCACTGATCAACAGGGCTATCGCCTGGCTACCGTTGGCGTAGGAACGGGCCCGCAGCAGCAGCACCGCGGCCACCACCGCGCCCAGCGCGATCCCGAACGCACCGCCGGTCGCGGCCACTACGGCACCGATGGCCGCGACCGCGCCGGACCCGATGATCATGCCGGTCATGAATTCGTGGGCCAGGCCTGCCCGGCGCTCGATCGCGCCGTAGTCCGGGAAGCTGGTGTCCTCCTGCAGGTCCTCTGCGCTGCCCGGCACCTGGGGCAGCGGCAGCCGCGCCAACTGAATGGTCAGCCGAGGCAGTACCGAGATCGCGCCCAGCGCGACTGCCGCGATGCCCGCCGCGATGCCCGCCGCGAGCTGGCTGTCGATCAGGGTGGCTGCCAGGGACGCCAGCGTGCCCAGCGCAGCGGCGGTGGCGACGGCAACGAACGGAGTGATACCGCTGCCGATAACCATGATCGATGCAGCGGCCAACACCAGCGCCAGAGTGCAGCCCAGCAGCAGGTTCGCCGCCCCGAGAGCCGACAGCGGGTCCTGGCCGGCCACGCTGCTCGGTACCAGGTAGAGCCCGCTGACGAAACCTAGCGGCGGGCTCGCGGCGGCCACCAGCACGCCGGTGGCGGTTTCCCCGTAGACCCGGGCGATCACCGCTCCCGCGGCCAGCGTGGCCACCGCGCCTATCCCCGAGAGCAGTACCACCCCGAGCCCGGGGCCGGCGAGGAACAGGGTGACAGCGCAAGCCAGTAGGGCCAGCCCGCCCGCCACCATCCCGAGCGTGCGGGCGGTGCGCTCGGTCCAGGGACGGTAGCTGTCCGGTGCGGACGCCGCGATCGCCTCCACCACGTCGTCGAACAGCGGTGGCGGGGGATTGTCCGAGCGTCGCCGGAGCTGCAGGAGATCACCGTCCATCACCCCCAGCGTGCCCAGCGTGTGATCCGGAGCCATCGCGGTGCCACCCAGCTTGGCCAGACACCATCCGCCGTGTCTGCTGCCACCGTCCGGCGCGGTCTCACCGGCCATTTTGAGCACCATGGGCAGCAGATCGGCCACTGCGACGTCCGAGGGCAACGCCACGTCGATACGGGTGCGTGGCGCCACCACCGTCACTCTGCTGAATACCGTGGATCCGGGTCCTCGTCCCTGGTCCATCGGCCGAGGGGTGGAGGGCCGAAGCGCCGGTCCGGCACCGGATCGGGGTCCTCGTCCCTGAGCCATCGGTACGGGTCCTCGTCCGTGCCCCACGGGAGGACGTCCCGGCACCCCGGGAGGAGGTCCCGAAGGCCGACCGGGCGGATTCACGTTGTTGCCAGTGGTCACGCGTGCACCTCCCCCTCGCCGGGGCTGCCGATCGTCGATGCGGTTGCTGCCAGCGCCTCTTTGTCAATGGAGTATCCACTCGCTGCAACCCCGGCTGTTCAAGGGGTAGCCCACCCGGAACTCTCCGGTGACGTCCTGGGACGTCGGCACGCGGCGCCGGTGTCGTCCGGACAGCGGGGTGTGACTGCGGCGACAGTGGGTACTCCTGACCCATGACTGAACCACTCCGTGCGTTCGCCCTGGTGTGCACTCTCAAGTCGTCCCCGAGTCCGTCGAGTAGCCAGCTGATAGCGGAGCAGGTGCTCGAGGCGCTGGGCAGCCACGGCGTCGAAGGTGATCTCCTTCGGGTCGTGGACTACGACGTTCATCCCGGGGTTCAGGTCGACATGGGGCGGGGCGACCAATGGCCCCAGATCCGGCAGCGGATCCTGGCGGCTGACATCCTGGTGCTGTCCACCCCGACCTGGGTGGGGCATATGTCCAGCGTTGCCCAGCGGGTGCTCGAGAGGCTCGACGCGGAGCTGTCCGAGACCGACGATGAGGGGCGGCCGTCCATGTACGGGAAGGTGGCCACCGCCGCGGTGGTGGGCAATGAGGACGGCGCACACAAGATCGTCGCTGATGTGTTCCAGGCATTGGGCGATGTCGGCTTCACCATTCCTGCCAGTGGGTCGACGTACTGGAACGGCGAGGCCATGCATCCCACCGATTACAACGACCTGGAGAAGACCCCCGACGTGGTGCGCTCGGCAACGGCCGCGTTGGCTCGTAACGCGGCTCACCTTGCCCGGCTGCTCCGGAGCCAGCAGTACCCCGCCGGCTGAGGCCGGTAGCGGATTCCGTCGGCCCGCCGCGGGTCAGGAGTCAGGCAGTTCCCGGCGGGCAAGCGGCTTGACGGCGGGTCCTTCGAGCACCGAGCCGTCCACGTCGAAGCGCGAACCGTGACAGGGGCAGTCCCAGCTGCGTTCCGCGCCGTTGAAGCGGAGCAGACAGCCCAGGTGGGTGCAGCGCAGTGACACGGCGTGCAGGGTGCCGTCCGGTTCGCGGAACACGCCCACCTTCCCCAGGCCGTCACGCATGACCCGGGCCTGGCCGGCGGGCACCTCGCCGGGCCGGGACACCTGGGCGGGAGTAACCCGGTCGACGACGAACTCGGCCCCGACCTTCGCGTTCTGCTTCAGCAGTCGCGGTACGGACCGCAGCGAGATCCGGTGCGGACCGAACCGGCTCGCCCAGGGGGCGGGGGCGGTGCCGCTGATGAGATCGGCCAGGATCGCCGCGGCCATCGTGCCGCCGGACAGCCCCCACTTCATGAAACCGGAAGCCACGTACACCCGCGCGGACATTGGGGTGTAGCGGCCGATGACGGGCAGTTGATCGTAGGAGGTGGGATCCTGGGCGGACCACCGGTGGCGAATTGCCGCGACGTCCCAGTGCGTCCGCGCGAAGTCCTCCAGGCGCCGGTAGCGTTCCTCGTCTACGCCCCGGGTTCCGGTCGGGTGGCTCTCCCCGCCGACGATCAGCAGATCCCGGTAGGTGTTGATCGAGCGGGTGGGGCTTCCCGCATTGATCGACATGCCGGTGGGCAGGCCGCCGCGTACCTGTGCGGCGATGCAGTAGGAACGGGTCGGTTCCAGGCGCGCGAAGTACCCGCCCCGATCGAAGACGGGGAAATGCGTGGCGACGACGACGTGACCGGCGCGCACCGTTGCGCCGGTGGTGCTCACCCGGCAAGGCGCACCCTCGTGCAGTCCGATGGCCCGGGTGCCCTCGTACACCTGCGATCCGGCCCGTTCGAGCGCCTCGGCGAGACCGCGCGCGTAGCGCACCGGGTGCAGCGCGATCTGGTCGTCGAGCTGGACCGCCCCTTTGACCGGGAAGGGCAGATCCACCTGGTCGGTCCAGTACACCGGCAGCCCCGCCGCCGCGGCCGCCTGCACCTCGCGCTGCACGGCGGGCAGCTCGGTGTCGTCGACGGCGACGGTGAGGGCCGGCCGGCGTTGCAGATCGCACGCGATGTCCTCCTGTTTGACCAGCGCGACGACCCGCCGGACCGCACTCGCGCTGCCCGCCGCGTAGTCGGCCGCAGCCGCCGGGCCGTGTGCGCTGTTCAGCGCGGAGTAGATGGTGGACTGCAGTGCGGTGATCTTGGCGGTGTTGTTACCGGTGACCCCACTGCCCACCCGGTCCGCCTCGATAACGGCGACCTTGGCTCCGCGGTGAGCGAGCAACAACGCCGTGGTCAGGCCGGTGATACCCCCACCGAGCACCGCGACGTCCACCGTCCGGTCGGCGTCGAGTCGTGGCCAGTTGCCGGCGGGGCTGGCGTCGAGCCACAACGACTGCACGGTGCTGGTGGTGTCCACAGGTGTGCCTCCTGGCGTCCGGAATTGATGCCCAGGGCTACCCGAGGATCGGCAGACTCATACATTCCGCAATCGGTGGCGTTAGTGTGATTGGACCAAGTGGGGCAGAGAGAGTCGACAAAGGGGCGATCGAGCGTGGGTACCCTGCAGTTTCGGCGGTCACTGCGGCTGGCTGCGCCGAAGATGCCCGGCGGCGAAGTTCACCTGGAGCCACCTCCTGAGGTACCCCGAGTGATACCGGGCAGCATCCTGCAGAAGATGTTGCCGATCGTCATGATCGTGGCCGTGCTCGGCATGGTGGCCTTTATCTTCACCAGCGACGAGGACCTGAGCAATCCGATCTTCCTGCTCTTTCCGATCATGATGTTGGTCTCGACGATCGGGATGTTCGCCGGCGGTGGGCGTGGTGGCGGGCAGCGCAAAGCCGAGATGAACGAGGACCGCAAGGACTACCTGCGTTACCTCGGTCAGATGCGGGAACGAGCCCGGGAGGCCGCCGAAGAGCAGCGCGCGGCGCTGGAGTGGAGCCATCCCGATCCCGGGGCGCTGTGGTCGATCGCCAGCAGCAAGCGGATGTGGGAGCGCCGCGGCACCGACCCCGACTTCTGCCATTTGCGGATCTGCCGGGGCGCGCAGCGTCTGGCGACCCGCCTGGTGCCCCCGCAGACCGGCCCGGTGGACGAGCTGGAGCCGATCACCACGGTCGCCCTGCGCCAGTTCGTCCGGGCCCACTCCATCGTCCCGGACATGCCGATCTCCATCTCGATTCGCAGCTTCGCCGCGGTCGGGGTCACCGGTGAGCGAGCCGCGGTGCGCGGGTTGGTCCGGGCGATGGTCGCGCAGCTGGCCACGTTCCATGCCCCGGACGACCTGCTGATCGCCGTGGTCACCGCGGGACGGGCCAAGCAGGATTGGGAGTGGGCGAAGTGGCTGCCGCACGTGCAGCATCCCAGCCTGGTCGACGGCGCGGGCTCGATGCGTATGATGGCCGCCTCGCTCGCTCAGATCGAGCGCTTCCTCGGTGAGCAGCTGCGGGACCGGCCGCGGTTCTCCCGCAACGCGGAGGCACCGGGCGACGAAGCACACATTTTGATCATCATCGACGAGGGAGAGGTCACCGGGGAGGAGCAGATCATCCTGGAGGAGGGCGTTGGCGGGGTCACCCTGCTCGACCTCTCGGAGTCGGTGAGCACGCTGACCTCACGGCGCGGGCTCCGGCTGTCGATCGAGGATGGTCAGCTGGGCGCGCGCGGCGCTTCGGGAGTGGAGTACTTCGGCGCTCCCGACTCGCTCGGTGTCGCGGAGGCCGAAGCGGTCGCCCGGGCGCTGGCCCCGTACCGGATCGGTGGGCCGGACGCCGAGATGGAGGACGAGCCGCTGCTGGGCAACGCGGGCCTGCTGGAGCTGCTGGGACTGCCCGAGGATCCCCGGGCCTTCGATGTCACCCAGGCATGGCGGCCACGACCGATCCGGGACCGGTTGCGGGTGCCCATCGGGATCGGCGAGGCCGGCCAGCCCGTCGAGTTGGACATCAAGGAGGCCGCCCAGGAGGGGATGGGCCCGCATGGGCTGTGCGTCGGGGCGACCGGATCGGGCAAGTCGGAGTTCCTGCGAACCCTGGTGCTCGGCCTGATCGCCACGCACTCCTCGTCGGTGCTCAACCTGGTGCTGGTCGACTTCAAGGGTGGCGCGACGTTCCTCGGTATGGAGCACGCGCCGCACGTCGCCGCCGTCATCACCAACCTCGCCGACGACCTGACCCAGGTGTCCCGGATGCAGGATGCACTGGCCGGTGAGCTGACCCGGCGCCAGGAGCTGCTGCGCAGTGCGGGGAACTTCGCGAACGTGAAGGATTACGAGCGGGCCCGGGAGAACGGCGCCGATCTCGATCCGCTGCCCGCGCTGTTCATCGTGATCGACGAGTTCTCCGAGCTGCTCGCCCAGCAACCGGAGTTCATCGACCTGTTCGTGGCCATCGGCCGTCTCGGCCGCTCGTTGCAGATGCACCTGTTGCTCGCCTCGCAGCGTCTGGAGGAGGGCAAGCTGCGCGGTCTGGATTCGCACCTGTCCTACCGGATCGGTCTGAAGACCTTCTCCGCGTCGGAGTCCCGCGCGGTGCTCGGAGTGCCGGACGCCTACGAGCTGCCGTCGGTCCCCGGTTCGGGTTATCTGAAATTCGATACCGGCTCGATGGTGCGTTTCAAGGCCTCCTACGTCTCCGGTCCCTTCCGGGTCGGGGGTGGGGTCGCGGTGCCCACGTCGGTTCCGGTCACCTCCGACCGCCGCCCACAGCTGTTCGTGCCCGACTACGTGGATCTCCCGGTGCCGTCGCAGCAGCCCGGCAGGCCCATCGCGGTCGCGGTGGCGGCCCCCGATGCACCCACCGAACCCAGCATTCTGGACATTGTGGTGGCTCGGTTGCGGGGGCAGGGGCCTGGGGCGCATGAGGTGTGGTTGCCGCCGTTGGA
>JBOHHD010000681.1:0-3349 GCA_050700515.1 Pseudonocardiaceae bacterium | reverse complement strand
CTCTAGGGCAGATAGGGAGATCATCGGATGGCGATCGGTGGCAGGTTTCGGGTGTCGATGGGTGAGGTGTTTCCGTGTGGGGCGTTTGTGGTGGGGGAGGTGGAGCCGGTGCGGGATTTTGAGAAGTCGTCGAAGGACCGGCCGGTGCAGGCTAAGGATCGGGACTCGGGTGAGTTGGTGTGGTCGGTGTCGGTTTTGGATGCGGATGAGTCGGCGCCGAAGGGGGCGAAGACGGTGGTGGTGAAGATCAGTGCTGCGGTGCAGCCGGTGCCGCCGGAGGCCGTGGAGGTTCATGGGATGAAGTTTCGGCCGGTGGAGTTCGAGGGGTTGGTGGTGACCCCGTATGTGGATGATAAGCGGAATCGGGTGGCGTACAGCTTGCGGGCTTCGGGAATGCATGCCCCCACCCGGGGTGTGAGGAACCCCAGCGAGGGTAAGGCGGCGTGATGAGTGCGCGCTTTAGCTGGTCACCGGAGGATTCGTATGCCTTCGTCACGTGTCATGTGTACCCGGATAGGCCACCGATTCTGGATACGTCGGTTTCTGGTGTGTCGCTGACAATTTCAGCTGGAGCGGCAGAGGCGGTGAGTGCGGAGCACGTGGAGTTTGCTCGGCTGTTCGCGGAGGCGGCTGGGGTCTACGCCGAGGAGTGCGCACAGTGGGTGGGTGGGCAGCGGGTTGGGGGGTCGGCAGCGGCGTCATGAGGAATTCTGAGGAGAGGAAGTAGGTGGGTGGTGTGCAGATTGGGGTGGTGAATCGGCGTGCGATGGCGCGGTATGCGGCGTTTTGGTCGGCGCTGGTGATGGTGGGTGAGGCGGTGGCGGGGGCGCGGAAGGTCGCCGAGGAGCTGGGTGATTTGGAGGGTGTGAAGCGGGGGGTGGCTGCGGCTTCGGGTGAGGAGATTCGGGCGGCGGTGAAGAGGGCTGATCGGTCGGTGGGGAGGTTGTCGAAGTCGGCGCAACGGTGGGAGGCGGAATTGAAGTCTCGTGAGTGGAGGGTGTGATCTGGTGTCGTTGAAGAGAAGAGTTGATGGCGCGGTCGAGGACTTGGACGCGGCGATGACGCAGCTGCGCACGGCGATTCATGGTATCCCGATCCGGGAGGGCAGTTTCCGGACCCAGCACGACAGTCTGGCTCAGGACGTGGCGGAAGTATTAGTCCAGCTGGACACCACGCGGGGCCGTATTCAGAGCACGTAAACAATCAAGAGGGGTGCCCACCGGTGAACATTCTTTGGCGAGAAACCCGGTGGACACCCCTCGGTGCTGAAAGGAATCAGCATGGTGAAGTCTACTACCCGTCGTCGGGTGGGGTGGGAGTGGCGCGTAGCGGGGTGGGCGCTGCGTCATCCGATGATGGTCGCGGTGCCGACTGGGGTGGCGACCAGCGTGGCGCAGTACGGGCTGAGCGCCACCGGGATCGCGGTCGCGACGGTGGCGGCGGGATTAGGTGGGTGGTATCGGGGCCATCCGGCGTCGTTCGACGCGACGGCGGGGCGGTGGTTGCGGGCGCAGGGTCGCCGCTGGTGGGCCTACGCCGGTGGCCGGTGGCGGGGCGCGATGGACGTGTGCGACCTGACCAAGATTCGCCGGGGAACCGAGGAAGTGTTGGTGCCCCGGCTGGTGCGGGTGTGCTCGTGGAGTCCGTCGATCGACGTGCTGACCGTGGGGTTGGTGGGCGGCCAGAAACCGGCGGTGTTCGAGGAACACGCCGAGGAACTCGCCCATGTGCTGGGTGCGGCGCGGGTCGCGGTAATCCGGTCACGGCCGGGTCGGATCGGGCTGATTGTGGAGCGGTCCAACCCGTTCACCGAGCTCATCGAAGCACCAGAGATCCCCGACGAGGCCGGTGAGGTGGACCTGAGGGCGCTGGTCGTGGGGCGAGACGAGTTCGGCCAGGACTTCACGGTGCGGCTGGTGGGACGGTGTCTGCTGGTCGCCGGGACGATGGGCTCAGGAAAGGGCACCTTCATTTGGGCGCCGTTGCGGGCGATGGGGCCGATGATCCGTGAGGGACTCGTTCGAGTCCGGGTGATCGACCTGAAAGGGGGGATGGAAACCGCCCGGGGACGACCCCTGTTCGCCGATTGGGCCGCTGATGTGGGCGGGGCGCTGCGGATTCTACGGGGATTCCGTGATGACATGCGCACCCGCCAGGGCGAGCTAACAGCGGTCGGGAAACGCAAGTTCACCCTGAGCGCACACTCCCCGTTCGAATGGTTGGTCATCGATGAGCTGGCGATGCTCTCGGCGTATGCCGATCGGGTCGAGGTCCGTGAGGCGATGGCGCTGCTCGGGGAGATCCAAACCCAGGGCAGGGCGATCGGGTTCGGCGTCGCCGCCTACGTCCAGGAACCCACCAAGGACGTCGTGGACACCCGGGAGTTGTTCACCGACCGGATCTGCTTGGCGGTCACCACCGCCGCCCATGTGGACATGGTCCTGGGCGAGGGTGCCCGTGCCCGGGGTGCGCTGGCCGATCAGATCCCCCTCGACGACGAGCACGCGGGGATCGGGTTCGTCGTCGGGCACCGCTCCCGGCGTATCACCCGCATCCGGGGCGGCTACGTCACCGACGCCGAGATCGATGAACTCGTGCGCACCTGCACACCCGGTCAACTCGCGACGGTACGCGCGTTGCCTGACCACCGGGCTGAGGTGGCGTGATGATCGAGGAAACCGGGCGGCTGTTATGGATCTGGCTCCGCATCACCCTCGCCCTGCTCGTCGGGTGCGGGATCGTGGTGGGCGTCTACGGCTGGAACTCCACACCGGTGAAAATCGCCGTTGTCGCTGCGGTTGTGCTGGAGCTGGCCGTGATTCGGGGCCTGGCGCGGGAATGGTCGTGGCAGGCTAGCGGCACCTGGTGGTGGTCGCGATGAGTGTCGATCTGTTTGGCAACGAAGAACCGGATCAAACCCTGTCCTACCAGGTCATTAACGATCCGGAGGAAGTCCGCGCCGTCCTTAAGATCGCCCATAGTGACGGCTACGCCGTAACCGGTCGATGCTGCGAGCAGGTCTGGCGTCGGGAACCCGGAAACCACATCGTCCCGGTGCCCCGCTATGAAGCCGACACGGTACGGCAGCTCATCGATTACCAGTGGCTTCACATCGGAGGAGGCCACCGCTATCAGGATAGAGGCGAGGAACTCCACGGCCGTTCAGTCCTGGTCCCCAAGACCACGAAACAGAAACTCAAATACTGGGAGGGCCTGAAGACAAGCCCGGGCCAATCCCGGACAAGGGGTGTGCAGCAAGCCCGGAGGGTTGTCGAAGCCAGAACAGAAGGAAACCAAAGATGATCTACGTGGATGATGTTCGGATTCCGGCTCGGGTCGGACGGTATAC
>JBOHHD010000680.1:0-2897 GCA_050700515.1 Pseudonocardiaceae bacterium | reverse complement strand
GTGTTGCCTAGACTCATCCCATGCCCCGGACCGCAATCCTCTACGCCAGGTCCCAACGTCGTGAGGATCTCGACCGGCAGGTCCGCGAGTTAGAGGACTGGTGTGAGCGTGCTGGCGTGGTGGCGGTGGAGACGGTAGCGGAGGTGGCGCTAGGCATCCGCGCCTCGAAGCGATGCCGCGCCGTGCTGGCTGCCGTGGCTGCCGGGCGGGCGGACCTGGTGCTGATTCGAGACATCTCCCGGCTATCCGAGAACGTTGATCAGCTTCGCCGGATCATCAACGAGCACCAGCATCGACTGGCGATCAGTCGAGACGATGCCCAGTTTTAACGAGACCGTCCCTGTCACCCTTGACTCGGCCGCATTGTGGTCGCCAGCGGGCCGCTGCCGGGCGTGAGTGCTTAAGGTCCACGCACTCGATCGTGAATTGTCTTAGCGACTTCGGCGGGGGGTACCTCGGCCGTATTGATCATCAGGTCAGCGCTGGGCAGAGGCTCTGTCTCATCCCATGCTCGCAGCCGGGCTGTCGTGTCTCCAGTGCTGCGTTCAGCAATACGTATTATGGCTATGTCGCGAGGGCACCATAGCCAGACGACAGTCCACCGTGTGGTTGGTAAGGCGCTGGTGACAGCTCGCACGGCCGCAACTTGTCCCAGATGTAAGACCGGAATACGGTCCCACATCATCTCGGCTAGCGTCACGCGGTCAACTACGTAAACTGCTCCGTATCGTCGGTTTTCCCAGATGACGCCGCCTCTACTCCGTAGGGTGGCGACGTGTGAGGGTGTAACCATTTGGTAGCCATCTGTGCGACCAGTTCCGACCTTCATGCGTTGGTAAAGCTGGTAGGTATCGTCTAGTTTGGTCAGGGCTCGGGTGATTGTATCTTTCCCTGCCGCTGGTGGGCCGTAGAGTATGACCGCTGGCATTAGCTTGCGTCTGGGGTGATGACAGAGGTGAGCAGTGTTCGTGCCTGTGTCTGCAAGGGTATGCCGGATGCCGAGTTGTCGATAACGGTGTGTGGCACGGGTGGGCGGAAGTCAAGATTAATAGAGCTGAGGTAGGCTGTCCAGTTCTCAAGTTTGGCTGCGTCTCGTGCGGCGCCTCTGTGTCGGACGTAGGTGTGCATGGTGTTTGCGTCGCAGTAAACCCAGATGATGGAGAGCTCGGCGTTCATGTCTTGGCAGGTGGCTTCGGTTCTTTTGATCCAGGCTGTGTCGTTGAGTTCACGGATGAATGGTGCTGTGACGATGGCACTGATTCCGCATTGGACGTTTTCTGTCATGGCGCTGCTCAGGGCTTCGTATTCGCGTGGGCGGATGAGAGTCAGGTAGGTGTCTGATTCGCGGTCGTGTGGTGAGTGGCCGATAGTTTCGAGGGCGGCTTCGACGACGGGGCGGGTGAGGGTGTCTTTGTCGAGTATGGGCCACCCTGTTTCGCGGGCGAGGATTCGTCCGAGTTCGGTTTTTCCGCTTCCGGCGTAGCCGCCGATCAGGATGACGTGGGGTGTGCCGGTTCGGATTCTGTTTCGACGTGCCTGGTCGGGTGCGTGGATGAGGCGTCCGGCTCGTGGCTTGCTGATGATTAATCCTTCGCGGGCCAGGAGCTTGGTGGCTTCGGTGATGGTGTACACGCTGACTCCCCACTGGTGGGCGAGTTCGCGGGTGGTGGGGAGGGGTTGACCGTCGCGGAGGACGCCTGCGGCGATGTCGTTGCGGATGTTGCGGGCCACCTGGTGGTGGAGCGACTCGGAACGGGAGATCCGGGAGCGCTGGCCCGGCATGTCGCCTCCTGGGCGGGCTTGTGGCTGGTCGGGCAGGTGAGCCTACCAGCGGCCTAACAGTGATCGGATCAGGGTTTTCGCAGGTAGAGGGCCAATTTCTAGATCTATTATAGCTAACAGTTGACTGAATTACCTATCAACTGTTAGCTTCTAGCCACTCGCATGAAGGGAGTGGCTGATGGACAGCCCACCGAGCTATCCGGACGGCCTGAGTCCGGCCGTCATCGATGCCCTGATCACCGAGGTTGACGCGATGGTGCGGCCGGTTCGCCGGGTGCCGCCGTTGTTCGCTGACCGGGATGCGGTGCTGCGGCGAGAACGCCGTCACACCCACCGTGCTCTGGCGCGTGTAGTCCGATCGGTGCCGCTGGCGGTGCCGACCGTGGCCGATAGAGGAGAGGCGGCGTGATGGGTCGGGTGCGGGGTCGGGTGTTTCTCGACGTTATTTTCGGCACCGAGATCGAGAGCATCGGCTGGGTAGACGACGCCTGGATCGAGGCGGGTCTGCCGACGTGCCGGTGGAACGGCGCCCCGGCCGGGCTCGCTACCCGCCGCCAGTTACGGGAAGTGGGGTTATGCCCCGGTGGGCATGACCCGGTCGCGGCGATTCGCCGTCGCCCCGGGGGTTACCTGCACGCTTGGCTTTACCGGATGGACCTAGCCCGAGAAAAACGCACCGCCACCCCCGCAGTACTGGCCGCGCTGGCCAAAGCGATGCAAGCCCGGCGTACCTGCGGTTCGTGTGGTCGGGATACCGGGTGTTGCATCCCCCGTTCGCTGGGGAGGTGCTGGGACTGCCACATGGGGGCCTCGACCCGGAGCACCGGGCACGAGGTCGGCGCTGAGGAAGCGGTGGCGGCATGAACGAAAGCGGAATCCGTAACACCCGGCATGGCGGTCAATGCCTGGCAGCAGCCCACCATGCCGGGGCTCCCTTCCTGCTCATCACGGCAATCAAGGAGATCGGAATGCTACAGCGACACAGTGGTGTCAACGGCTCGCCAACCTTGACCCCCGGGCGGCTCGGGAAAATTGACCCCCCGGGTTGATCTAGCTGTTGCTGGCGCGGTTGTCTTTGGCGAGGAGCTCGCGGCGTTGGCGGGTGCGGTAGGAGT
>JBOHHD010000679.1:0-2810 GCA_050700515.1 Pseudonocardiaceae bacterium | reverse complement strand
CTCGACCACCCGACGAACGCCCTGCTACGAGCACGACGCAAGGCCCTTGGTTCAGGAAACCGCGTCGACGCCGAAGAGATCCACGACCAGCTCCAAGACCACGGCATCGTCGTCCGAGATCGGGACAAGACGCAGCAGTACCGGCGTCTCACGCAGAACACCGTGAACCCCACGCCATGACCGGATACCACGGTGGAGCTGTTCATCGCCTGGGCTCCCGCCCGGCGCGGAGACTCGCCGAGCCCGATCACGATCACCGTGGCGGGCACCACGCCCCTCAGAGATGGCTGCCCGGAGGGGGTGTTTCCGGCCGGAGGGGCGGGTGAGCGAAGGCGACCGGGTGCTCTGCCACCCACGCTTCGAGCTCAGGTCCCAGCCGGCCGTGGAGGTGCACGGAGGTCATCTCGGCAAGTGCGGCAAGCCGGTGGAGGAAGGCCTCGCAATGTCGGTTGTGGGCCAGGGCGGCGGCGGGGTCGGTGTACTCCTCGATGACGACGAACGCGGCTGGGTCCGCACTGCCGTACCAGTCGTAGCGAAGGGTTCCGGCTTCAGCCGAGGCGGTCTCGGCCAACGCCGTGGCCGCCTCGAGAAACTCCGCACCCTTGCCGGGAAGAACGCGGAGCTCGGCTCGCACAGTGATCGTCATCGGGCCTTTCTAACACCGCCACGGTCTGTGTCGGTTCGCGCTGCCCGACGACCCGGACATAGCCGAGATAGCGACCGCGATCAGCTTCCACGGCCTCGATCTCCACACGATTGTCCGGGGACGCCGCGCGCTGCCACTCCAGCCAGACCCGCCATCCATCATGCAGGGTGTCGGCCAGCTCAACCGGCCTGGTTGGCCCTCGACTGGAGTCCTCGCGACTCGACTGGATGCCGGCTGTGAACTGCTACACCGTCTTCCCGTTCGGGGACGCAGCCGCTTCCGTCGAGCTCGTTCGAGAAATGGAGACGATCTCCAGGCGTGCACCCATTCCCTGTAGCACGGTCGCCGCATGCAAGAGAGAGACCTTGGCGAAGGCGAACATTGACTTCGAGGTCAGCGGTACCCCGTCCTTCAGCATCACGCCGTAGACGACCGTCGGCGACCTGAAGGACGGCTCTACGGGGTGGTCGGTAGGGAGCTTCGCGAGGAACTTCTCCCGCGCCTCCGTGTCGAAGCGAAGAGTCTCGATGGCGACACGACCCTGCGCGAACAGGTGGTTCAGCGGGGCGGTCTTGTCGGCTTTCTTGACGCAGATGAACTGACCGTCGGGTCCCAGCACATCGGCCATCTCGAGGCCGCCACCACGGAACCGCCCGGTGCGCACAGTGTCCTGGTCAAGCAGTAGGTAGCCGGGTTGTGCGGCGACCTGCCTGTTGTACCAGCCCTCGTCATGGCCCTTTGGCCACGGGGGCATGGTGACGCTGCTGGGCCGGTCCAGCAGCTCGGCGATCCTGCTCTCGATCACGGTGAGGTACTCAGCGCCGATCTCGTACCACTGGCCCTGCCAGTAGAAGTAATGAACGACACCGTCGGGCACCTCGGTGGTAAGCCAGTGATCGACGGGGACGTTGCGGCTGATGCGGTCGGCGCCCTCGGTGTCGGCGAACATCTGGATGCGACCCTGGCGCAGTGCCCGCAGCCGCTGTCCCTCCGGCTTGTCCGCGACGGCCCCGATGAGGTCGTCGACGTCCAGCTCGCCGACCTGCCGGGACTTGCCCGCGAGGGCGATGCTGAAGGACTCGGCGAACTCGAACCGGTCGCGGCAGTCGCTGGGCACAGCTAGAGCGAGCCGGTTCACCTTGGCCCCGCTTAGCATCTCGTCCAATCGATCGTCGAGGCGCAGTGCCCGCTCCGATTTCGGGTTCAGCGGCCGGACCTGTGCGATGAACTCGAACTCGGGCAGCGGGCTGGGCCGGGTGCACACCTGCTCGATCTGCTGCAGGTCGTGCAGCAGACCCGCGGGGGTCGTGCCGAGGTGAAGCTTGATCGAGCGGTCGGAGCCGGTGACGTGTGCGGGGCGGTCGCGGTCCTGGGTGAAGGTGAGTGGAACTCCGGTGATCTGCCCGGATATCTGGCTGACGATCTCCCCGAACTGCTCGATGCCGAACCCGCGGATGTGCTCGCCGCTGGTGGCCGAGTTCTCGTCGGTGCGGCCTCGCGCGTCCATGACCTGACGGCGGACCTTCGTGATGCGCTCCTGGTCCAGGCAGCGGACAGCGAACTCGATACCGAATCCAGGGTCGATACGTGCCTGGTCGATCATCAGGTGGCCCAGACCGAACGTGAGCCCATAAACCGCCTTGTCCGTCCGGACCAGGAGGAGCGCGAGCGAGGTTCGGTTCTGCTCGGCGACGGTCATGCCGACCAAGCCGCCCAGCGGGGTGCACCAGTCGGTGTCACCCGGAGCGATGGTGCCCGAAACGAGGAGGCCGGAGATCCCCTCATGGTCGACGGCATGGTTGGTGAATCCGTCGCGCTGCAGGTAGTTCGGCACGACGAGAGAGCACAGGTCTGTCGCGGGTGACCCGCTGCTGCGCAGCCGGTAGAGAGAGGTCTTGCGCGTGGTCGGAGGTGCCGTGACCCGCCTCTTCGTGGGAGCGGTGCTGGTCGGAGTAGGCATTGGGCTCGATTTCTCTCAGTGAAGGTCGGTGGCCCGTGCCACCGGCGCAGTGTGACGGGGTCGAGCGCGCAGGGATGTTGCAGAATCGGCCGCAGTGCTGACGAACGGTAACTAATTTTGTGAACTATGGCAACAGCGTTCACATACTTGATTGCCGTCGACAGTGTGGGTAGGTTCTCCCTCGTGAACATCGACGAGCAGGGT
>JBOHHD010000678.1:0-2596 GCA_050700515.1 Pseudonocardiaceae bacterium | reverse complement strand
GTAGAAACCGTTCTCGATCGGCGGGCCGATGCCCAGCTTCGCCTCCGGAAAGACATCCTGGACCGCTTGGGCCAGGACATGGGCGGTCGAGTGGCGCAACACGTTCAGCCCGTCCGGGGAGGACAGCGCCACCGGCTCGACCTCCACGTCGTGCTCCGGGACCCAGCTCAGGTCGCGCACCGACGAGTCCGGCGCGCGGACGGCGATGATCGCGTTGGGGCCGGCCGCGGGCAACTTGGTGGCCGCAACCGCGTCCGCGCACGTCGTCCCGGCCGGCACCGCGACGCGTGGGGCCTGGGCAGCGGGACGGGATGCAGACACTGTCGGTCTCCTTGCGGTGGATTGATGGTTGTGCCCGTTCACTCCGGAGCGCCTCAACTCGGGTAGCCGTACTCACCTGAGGGTCCGAGCTGCTCCCACGGCGCCGGTGGGACGGTATCCACGAGCGTATCCTGCGCCTGGGAGACGATCCGCACCACTCGAATCCAGTGCAGCGCCGCCAGCGTCGTGGCCAGGGCGGTGAGCCCCTCGAAGAGGACCAGGTATTCCAGGAGCTCGGGGCGGGGTTCCCCGTTGATCATGAAGCTCTGCGTGGCCAGCGCGCCGAGGAGCTGCGCGGCGATCCAGCTGCCCCACCACCATCCGGTGCTCGGTTGGCCCGGATCGCGGACAGTGGCGCGCCACACGTCGTCGACGACCTGCTTGGGGAACCAGAAGAACACGATGGGCACCAGCCAACCCAGCCAGACCCAGGGCGCCGACCGGCGCTGTTTTTCGGGGGCGATCCGATCGGCATTGCGCCGCGCCCGCCCCAGCCAGATCCCGGTGAGGATGAAGGCGGCGATCGACACGAGAGCCACCGGTACGCCCAGGAAGTCGTAGGTGGTGATGACCTCGGCAGCCGGTGTCCGGCTCGCCAGCCCGTCCTGATAAGCGCGCACCGCTGAGGGCGCCGCGAGCACCAAGAGCCAGTGCAGCACGGCCCACCCCACCGCCACCGCCACAATCGCGGAGGCCAGCATCCCGGACCGCTCGAATGCCGAGCCGTGAGCGGGTGGTTGCTGCTGGATCATCGGTGGATCTCTCCTATATCACTCGATGTAGTCAGTCGACTACGCTGCCGGACACTCCTGCGCTTGCGACAATACGGGGCGTGCGACTTCAGAGCCTTCAGCACCGCATCCGACGCACGCACCCGCTCGGCGTGGCGATGCGTCATACGCTGGCCAGGCTCGATCATGCGGGCGGCGGAGAGATCCGGCGCTACCAGGAACATCGGCTACGGCTGCTGGTGCGCCTGGCGGCGGCTCGCTCGCCGTTCTACCGCTCGTGGTTTCGCGAGTCCGGAGTGGACCCCCGGTTGATCCGTACCCTGGAGGATCTCCAGCGGCTTCCTCTGCTCGAACGCGCGGACCTCGCTGAGTGGGTCGATGACTTCCGGATCTATCCCCGGCGGCTGATGTGGGCCGCGCAGTCGAGCGGCTCGTCGGGCACGCCGGTCACGGTGTTCCGCACCCCCGGGTCCTCGGTCTATGAGCTTGCCGCGCTGGAACGTCAATGGAGCTGGTTCGGGCTGCCCCGCGGGGCGCGCCGGGCCGTGCTGGCCGGCAGCACGTTCGCCACGGCCTGTCCCGGCAGGGTGACCGCCCGGGATCCGGGTACCGGCCACCTGCTGATCTCCAGTTATCACCTCACGCCCGAGAGCCTCCCGACGATCGTGGCCGCGCTGCGCGACTTCGCGCCGGAAGCGATACAGGGATGGCCATCCAGCATTGCCCTGCTGGCGGCCTTGCTGCGTGACGCGGGGCAGCAGGTGGGCGTCCGCGCGATCGTCACGTCCTCGGAGGTGATGAGCCCGGCGCAGCAGGCGGTGATGCGCGAGGTGTTCCTCGGCCCGATCGTCGATCATTACGGTCAGACCGAGCGGGTGGTGATGGCGGGCAGTTGCGAGGCCGGGGGCTACCACGTGTTCGCCGATTACGGCGTGGTGGAGCTGCTCCCGGTCGAGGGGCCCACGGGTCCAGGGGAGGTCACCCAGTGGGAGATCGTCGGTACCCCCCTGCACAACTGGGGCTTCCCGTTGTTTCGCTACCGGACCGGTGACCAGGTGGGGCCCACCCCGGCGGGGCCGTGCCCGTGCGGCCGGTCGTTTCCCCGGCTGGGAGCCATCGCGGGGCGGTCGGAGGACATGTTCACCGCCTCGGACGGCCGGCCGATCCCGGTGCCCTCGGCGATCCTCGACGACCTCACCGGCCTGCTGGAAGCCCAGGTGCTCCAGCGCGCCCCCGGTCGCTTCGAGATCAGGATGGTCCCCGGTGCGGGTTTCGACCAGGTTGCCACCGAGGCGCGCGCCCGCGCCAAGCTGGAGCGTCTGGTCGGGCCGGGACAGCTGCTGAGCTTTCGGACCATGGACCGGCTGCCCCGGGCATCCGGCGGCAAGATCGTCGCCGCTGCCGTCGTTCCGGACCAGGGCTGCTGAGGATGCCTCGCGCCGCCGGTGTGCTGACCCTGCTCCTGATCGTCGCGTGTACGGTCCCCGCCGACTCGCCGTCGACCGAACCGGGTCCGGCGTTCCCGCGGACGGCGGTGTACTTCC
>JBOHHD010000677.1:0-2476 GCA_050700515.1 Pseudonocardiaceae bacterium | reverse complement strand
GTATTCGCGGGCTGTGGGTAGCCCGTCTTCGCGTGCCGATCACGGTGCGCATAGCGTTGCTCACCACTGGCGTTCAGGATGGCGTGATTGGGTGGGTGACGCAGTGACGGATCGGTTGCTGGTGGATCTGGGTGCCGATGGGCGGGTGTCGGTGTCCACACTGCTCGACGGTGAGCTCTCACCGAACCCGGCCGGGGGAGCCCTTCGAGCTGGTTGGGCCGTTCGACACCGACGTCCTGGAGGACCTGCGATGGTATCTGGAGGACTACCTGCGGGCGCCGTTCGGCGTCTACGGGGAGCGGGGACCGCAGATCGCGGGGCGGCTGGCCGAGTGGGGGCAGGCGGTGTTCACCGCACTGTTCGGTGCCGGCCCAGCAAGGAAGAAATGAGCCCCATCGCCGACCCGATCGAGCACAGCGCACGCGCCGCCGCCCAGCGGCTGGCCACCCAGTACGGGCCAGAACTGCCCGTCGACGTGGAGGCGGCCCTACACACCCGAGGCACAACCCAGCTGCCTGAGCGGTACGTCGATCCGATCTCCATCGCTGGGTTGATCGTCAGCGTCGCCACCCTAGTCTGGACGGTCTACAACGATCTGCGGACCAAGATGCCAGAGCCCTCCCCCGCCGTCATCGCCAGGACGATCCGAATCCAACTCAGCGACACCGGCGGACTCGATCCGGCCCAACGGGACCGCATCATCGACATTGTCGTCGAGGAAACCGTCCAGACCACAAAACAATCGAACTGAGCACCAATGCCCGCCGATACACGTCCCTTGCGCATCAGGACCGACGACCTGCGAAGTCGGATTAGCTCCTATCGCGCACTCAGCGCCGCCCGCGACTTCGACGACCGCGCCCGCGAAGTCCTCACCACCGGCTCCACGAACACAACAACTTCCTGATCGGGGCACCGTCCATGCCGAGTCTGTTCCGCTCGGCGACGACCTCAGGGGGTCCGGCATGCGCGGATGAGGATGGCCACGGCGTCCGAAAGCGGCGAGACCAGGCCGGGGTCCGACGGGAGCGTTGCCCGACACCGACCTGCTGGTGCAGCAGCAAGTCTCAAGAGATGATTTTGAGGGGCAAGCCGACGTCAGCGGCGTTGCGGGCCAGCGCGCCATCGAGGGTCCACATCTCGGCTTCGAGATGCTGAGCCAGGCAGATGGAGCTTGAGTCGGTAGCGTGTCGGCGACGCAGGCGTGCGGTGACGGCCGCTACCTCGGAACCGTCGCGTGTTAGGTCGAACAGATGCAGGACCAGACCTAAAGCGGCCAGGTCCTGCCAGATCTCGCCCACCTCGTTGATCTCAAGTGCACCGTCGAAGACCAGGCGGGCGAGCACATTGGCGACCTCCTACGGCAGCACCGCGGGTGCATGAAGTTCCTCCCCGACCTCCAGCCAACCGTCCAGGGAGGTGCGAGCCGCGTCCTGACGCTCATCGGCCACCACCAGGACAATGATCACGCTGGCGTCAACGACGACGCGCACCGGTCGACACCGAAGGCGGCCCGAGCTTCGTCGATCAGGGCAACAGCGTCGGCCGGGGCCGCTGCCGAGACCGCCGCACCAACCGCTTGAGCGCGTCGCGAGCATCCGAGCATCCGAGCACCGACGTATCACCGGTGAGCCCCGCGTGCAGGAGCATGCGCGCCAGGGTGCCCGGGCGTACCCCAAGTTGATCGGCTTGCCTCGTCAAGGCCGCGTGGTCAGCCTCGTCCAGGCGAACGGTGATGGCCTTTGTCATGGACTCCAGTCCAGCGTCGGTAACGATGCGAAGCGATGCATATCGCATCTTTGTCCTCTTGTCGATCAACCCAGTGATCCACTCGCTCACCAGGGTGGCTTCTTCCTCGGCAGAGACGGTGGTGTTGTCAGCCACCGGTGTTACGGTCCTGACGACCGTGAGGAGCCCATGATCGAGCAGGACACCACCATGATCCGCATCGGCCAGGGGATCGGGCTGAGCCAGCGAGGCGACCGCGACGCTGCACGCCGACTGTTCGAGGAAATCTGGAACGACATCGGCGGTGAGAGCGGCGATCCTTTGCACCGCTGCGCGTTGGCTCATGCCATGGCTGACGTGCAGGATGACCTGCACCATGAGCTGACCTGGGATCTGCGAGCGCTGGACGCCGCCGACCTGGTCACCGATGAACGGGCGACCCAGGCCGGGGTGACCAACCCTGTACGCGGTTTCTTCCCGTCGCTGCATCTCAACCTCGGTGAGTGCTACCGCAAGCTTGGTGAGCTCGACCGGGCCCGTGAGCACCTTCAGCGGGGCCGGGCAGCTGTCCACGCCCTGGAGGACGACGGTTACGGTCGAATGATCAAGAAAGGTCTGGATTCGCTCGCTGAGCGACTATCACTTGCCGGACCGCAGGACGATCAGTCTTTGACCCAAGAGGCTGATGTCCGTGGGGTCGGTTCATGAGTATCAGGTCGCTTGCCGTGGTGGAGGAACGGCTCGGCCG
>JBOHHD010000676.1:0-4294 GCA_050700515.1 Pseudonocardiaceae bacterium | reverse complement strand
GGGTGGGAAGGCGCGCCGACGGCCATCGGAGTGATGACTCTCCGCAGCGATCTAGCGATCTGATGCTTGTGTGTGTGACACCCGGACGAGTACCGTGCGCAACCGTGCCAAGCACCAATGATCATCTACGAGTCCGGGTTGAGCGCGGTGTGCGGTGGATCGTGGAGCAATACCGTAGCCAGGGCGCACGGGGGTTGGTGAACCGGGCACGGTCAGCGGCCGCGCAACTGTTGGCTCCGCCGGACTCCGACCGGCGCTCGGTATTGCTGCGGGAGCCCGCCCCCCGGATCAACCGGGAAGACGGCTCGCCCGACGTGCTGGCCAGCATGTGCGCCGGTGTCGCGCTGCGCGATCTCAACCTGGTGGATTCGCTGCTTGCGCAACTGGAGGACATGGAGGCGAAGGAGAGCGATCCGGACGGGACAGCCCGGCTGTATCAACTGGATCACCTCGCCTCCCGGTTGCGCCGCAACGCCGAGAACCTCCGAGTTCTCGCCGGGCATGACGCCGGCAGTTCGGTCAAGGTGGCCTCGCCCATTGTCGATGTGATTCGGGCGGCGATGTCCTCCATCGAGCATTATCCCCGGATCGAGATCGGGCATATGGTGGCCCTGGCCGTGGTGGACTTCGCCGCCGACGATCTCGGCCGGTTGCTCGCGGAGTTGATGGACAACGCCACGTCACATTCACCACCGACGTCCACGGTCACGGTGAGCGCGCACCTCACCGAGCAGGGCAGCATCCTGCTCCGCGTCGAGGACGCCGGAATCGGTCTGCCGGAAGATCGGCTGCAGGTGCTCAATGCCCGCCTCGCCGGCCCCATGCGGTTGGACAAGGCGGTCATCGAGCATATGGGGCTTGCCGTGGTCAGCCGCTTGGCCGGCAAGCACGGTATCCGGGTCAGATTGGACAATCGGGCTACCCGGGGCACCACGGCCGCTGTGCTGCTGCCCGCCAATCTGGTGTGCGAGGCTCCGGCCGTACCCTGGTTCGCGGACACGCCGACGGCACGGCTTCCCCGACCGGCCCCGATTCGCGTACCGGCGAGTCCGCCGCCTTCCCCCCGGCTGTCCGCTGAGTGGGCCGAGCCCGAAAAGGTGCCCTTCACACCGAGCACGACGACACGCAACGGCCTGCCCCGGCGCGTCCCCCAGAGCCTGCGCGAATTCGCCGGCTCTTCCTCGGCTGGCTCCTCCTCGACGGCAACGCTCAGCCCCCTGGCCGATCCCCGCGAAGGGCGGGAGCGGTTGATGACCGAGCTCGGTGACTTCTCCGACGGTGAACGGGCCGCTCGTGAGGTGTGCGGCACCGAACCGCCGCCGGACCGAGCCGAGGGATCACCGGAATGACCACTGACAATGCCATCAAGAATCCGGCGGACTTCGCCTGGCTGTTGAACGGATTCGTCGAACGGGTGCACGGCGTGACCCATGCCTTGGTGCTGTCCACCGACGGATTCCCGCTGACCGCCTCTGAATCGATCGACAACGATAACGCCGAACAGCTCGCGGCGATCGCCAGTGGCCTGCTGGGGCTGGCGCGCAGCAGCGCGGCGCTGTTCGACAAGGGCAGCTGCGAGCTGATCATGATTCGGCTTTCGTACGGCTATTTCCTCTTCATGGGGATAGGGGATGCCGCCGGCCTGGCTGTGCTGACATCCGCGGGGTGCGACATGAAAGTGGTCGCCTACGAGATGACCCAGTTCGTGGACAAGACCGGACATGCATTGACCCCGCAGATCCGAGCCGATCTGCGGCGCGTGATCACCGCTCGACGAGCCGACTGACCGCCGGAAGAAGGGCCACGGTGAATAATATTGTGATGCGCAGCAAGAGGATTCGTCTTTATGCGCTCACCGGGGGGCGCACCAGACCGCGGCATCACCTCTTGGTCGAGACGCTGATCTCTGTTCCGCACCACGACCCGCAATTCAGCGCGACACTGCTCCCGGAGTCCCGAGCGCTCTACGAGCTCGCCCGGAAGGCGATCTCCATCGCGGAGCTTTCCGCTCATCTCACCATTCCGCTCGGGGTGATCCGCATGCTGATCAGCGATCTGGCGACTCAGGGGATGGTGTTGATCCACCCCACTGGTTTCGCATACCAGTACGATCACATCATCCTGGAGAGGATCCTCGATGGACTCAAGAAACTACCCGCGTGACACCTCTTCGTTGACCATCTCGGCGAAGATCGTGGTCGCTGGTGGTTTCGGAGTGGGTAAGACCACTTTCGTGGGTTCGGTGTCCGAGATCGAACCGATCGACACCGAGGTGTGGATGACAGTTGCCGGCGAGGGTGTCGATGCGCTTCCGGACCGTGGAAAGACCACCACTACGGTGGCGATGGATTTCGGACGTATCACGCTGCATCCCGATCTCGTGTTGTACTTGTTCGGCACGCCGGGCCAGCCCCGGTTCTGGTTTCTCTGGGACGATCTGTGCCGTGGCGCCCTCGGTGCCGTCGTCATGGTGGACACCCGACGGATCCAGGAGTCCTTCGCGGCCGTCAACTACTTCGAGAACGACTCCGACGTTCCCTTCATCGTGGCCGTCAACATGTTCGACGGTGAGCTCGGCTACGAACTCGACGAGGTGCGTGAAGCGCTCGCGTTGCCCCCGGACGTGCCGATGACGACCTGCGACGCCCGGGATCCGGGATCAACCGCGAAAGCATTGCAGGAATTGGTTTCCTACACCATGAGTCTCACCGTTTCCTACGGTCCCCACGGGACCTGAGGGCGTCGCGCACCACTGAGCACCACTGAACCGTACTGAATCATTGCTGAGCGGCAAGAGGAAGGTGGGCAGGATGCGAAAGGTGTTGATCGTCGGGGCCGGTCAGGCCGGCTTGCAGCTGGCGCTGAGCCTGCGCAGCCACGACTACGACGTCACCGTCATGTCGGCCCGTACTCCTGATGAGATCCGCAGTGGACGGGTGATGTCCACCCAATGCATGTTCGGCCCCGCCCTGCAGCACGAACGCGACTATGAGCTCAATCTGTGGGAACGGCAGACGCCGAAAATCGAGGGAATCGGTTTGTCCATCGCCGGTCCTGATGGCGGGCGCGTTCTGGACTGGCTCGGCGAGCTCGACGACTATGCCCAGTCGGTGGACCAGCGGGTCAAGATGGCCGGGTGGCTGGAGCTGTTCGAGGACCGGGGTGGCAAGGTCGTTTACCACGGCGTCACGACCTCCGACGTGGATTCGTTGACCGCCTTGTACGATCTCGTCGTCATTGCCGCTGGTAAAGGCGAGCTGGTGGAATTGTTCGACCGCGACCCGAGTCGTTCGCCCTACACCACTACCCAACGCATACTGTCGGTGGCATATGTGCACGGTATGGCACCCCGCCCGGAGCACCCCAGCACGCATGCGGTGCGCTTCAACGCTGTTCCCGGCGTGGGCGAGCTGTTCATCATGCCGTGTCTCACCGTCAACGGTCCTTGCGACATTCTGTTCTTCGAGGGAATCCCCGGTGGTCCGCTGGACTGCTGGCAGGATCGTCCGCATCCGGCCGAGCATCTACGGCGCGTGCTCGACCTCATGCGCCAGTACGTGCCCTGGGAATACGAGCGGTGTACCGGTGCCGAGCTGACCGATGGCAGGGCCACCTTGACCGGTGGTTATCCGCCGGTGGTGCGGCAACCGGTGGGTGAGCTGCCCAGTGGGGGGCGGGTACTGGGTATGGCCGATGTGGTGGTCGCCAACGATCCGATCACCGGGCAGGGCTCCAACAGCGCGAGCAAGTGCGTCGCCTCGTATCTGGCCGGCATTCTGGAGCGCGGCGACGGGCCCTTCGACGCTTTATGGCAGCAGCGGACCTTCGACCAGTACTGGTCCGACGCGCAGCACACGACCAGGTGGACCAATGCCATGCTGGCGCCGCCTCCCGAGCATGTGCTCAACCTGCTCGGCGCCGCGGGTACCTACCAGGAAATCGCTCATCGGTTTGTCAACGGCTTCGCCGATCCCGCCGATTTCCAGCATTGGTTCCTCGATCCGGGCAAGGCGGAGAATTACCTGGCATCGGTGGCCGCCCGCCAGAGCGCCTGAGCAACCCGGGGCGCCTGAGCAACAGAGTGCGGGCGGCGGCCGGTCTCCGGTGGGGGAAGCCGATCAAGCCGGCCAGGTGAGTATCAAGTGGGTGAGGGGGGTTCAGCGTGGCCGGTACGCCGATCTTCGACGAGCTGAGAGACCTCTTCGATCAGCCATCGGACTGGCTCGGCGCGTCCGGAACATCCGAGGCTGGTAAAGCACCCACGAGGATTCTCGTCACCGGTGGTCGCGGGGTG
>JBOHHD010000675.1:0-5193 GCA_050700515.1 Pseudonocardiaceae bacterium | reverse complement strand
GTTCACGAGCCAGTCGTGCACCTTGGGGGTGCGCGCCTGGCGCACCATGACGTCCAACTCCTCACGCTCGAACGCCTTCGGGCGGCAGATCAGGATCGCCAGCAGTCTCGCCGCGGTGTCCGCCGTCGTCCAGAGCTGGCACGCGAGTTCCTGCCGTCTCTTGAGCCGCTTCGCGAGCGCGCGCAGCATGCTGAGGTTCACACCGTGATCGTCACCGTGTTTCTCGTTCACTGCGCGTGCCTTCGGGTCCTCGAGCGCGGCCAGCTCGGCCATCACCTCGGCCACCGTCGTCTCGGCCAGCGTCGTCTCGGCCATCTCAGCCTCCTGTCCATCACGTGTGAGATCCGGCCTACGAGGAAAGCACGGTGAACCAGGTGATCAGCAAGCGCATGATCAAGACCACTATCCGCCACTCGACATGACAGTTCGTCCGATGATGCGAGACATGCGGATGTCGTTCGTGGTGCGAGCAGACTACGGCCCTGGGCTGGACCAGCACGCCCGGTCCTACGGGCCATCGGGTTCCTTCGCCGACGGCGCTCCGGCCCTGTAGCGGCAGCGTGGTGTTTTCCGATTCTCATCATAGATATAGATGTCTGCGGAGCTTGGACTCAAGCTCCGCACGGAAGAGGGAGGACAATCGTGCGGTACGGACGTTCGGAGGAAGAGTGGACAAGGCTGTTGGAGGTCGGGAAGAAGTTCCTCGTCGAGCGAGCCACCATGCAGCGGACCACCTCATACACCGAATTCAACGCCGCCCTGGTCAACCGCACCGACACGGCGGGCTTCGATTTCGGACTCGACGCCGACCGCGCTGCGATCGGTGAGCTGCTCGGGCAGATCTCCCAGGATGCCGTCGATGAGACGGGCGGACTGCTGATCAGTGCACTCGCCCAGTACCTCGACACCAACGACGCCGGTCCCGGCTTCTACGCCCTCGCCAGGAGCGAGGGTCTACAGGTTCCCACCACCACTGATGATCGCCAACTCTTCTGGGCCAGCCACGTTGGAGCGTTGCACAAGCACTACGCCCGGCCACGGCGTAGATGAGTCACAAAGTGAGCCATCACGCCCCGCATCGACACAGCCAACCGCAATGTCCCCAGACCACCAGCTGCGCACGCTTTTCGGCATGAGTGGTGTCGGGGCGGGGGACTTCATCACCTCAGTTCAGGTAGTCCTCGATCGCGTCAGCTCCGGCGACCGGGCCGCCTGCCCGGTGCAGGTGTTCGGCCATGGTGGCGAGGTTGGCCTGGATGTCGGGGTCGACGGCGACCTCGTCCACGGTCTGGCGCAGCAGTTCCGGGCTGAGCTGGTCGGTGTCGATCAGGCGGCCCAATCCCAGTTCCTGGACGCGGTGGGCATTGGCGGTCTGTTCCGGTGTCAGCGGAAATGCCGCCAACGGCACCTGGTAGAGCAGTGCCTCCATGGCGGAATTCATGCCGGTGTGCGACAGGAACGCCTTAGCGTGCTCGAGCACCGCCGGCTGCGGGAAGTACGGCCGGACGTCGAAATTCGCCGGGATCTCCCTGAACTGTGCCAGGTCGACCTGGTCGCCGACGGCCATCGCGACGTGCCACTCGGTGCCGGCGAAGGCCTTGGTGCACAGAGTGAAGAAATCGGCCCGGTCGTTGAACGCGGTACCCAGCGAGACGAACAGCACCGCAGAGCCGTCGGTGGGCGGCTGCCAATGTGACGACGTCGCCCGCGACCCGACAGCAGGGCCAAGGAACCGAAACCGATCGTCGAAGGTTTCCGCGGCGATCTGGAACTGGCGCGGGATGAATACCAGGTTCAACGGGGCGATCGCGCCCGCGGCGGCGACCATCTCCGGTGCCACGCCGAAGTCGGCGGCAAGCGCGTCACGCGCGGCGAGGAACTCACGAAACTTCGGGTGGGTCGGATCGAAGTCGGGGGGGATCAGCAGTGAGCCCAGGTTGAAGGTCTCGTTACCGGCGAAGTTGGCCACCGTGGCGACTTCCCGCAACCGCGGCTTGCCCGCGACCATCGGGCCGAGGAAGGTCATCATGTCGTAGCAGAGCACATCCGGGCGATCAGCGGTGAGCCACTGCTCCAGGGCCGGCGGCACTCTGCGGGACGATTCGACGAAACCCAGCAGCATCGTGGCCAGTTCCTCGGTGGTCTGTCCACTCTTGGACACGGTCAGGGGTTTCGGCTGCCAGTCCAGCGCGGTTACCTCGGCACCCGCGGCCTCCAGCGCCGGGGCGAAACCCGCGCCGGTGGCATAGCCGACCCGGTGTCCCCGGGCACACAGTTCCTCCACCAGTGGCAGCGTCGGGTTGATGTGGCCGGACGCGGGCAGCGTGAGAAACGCGATGTGTCTGCTCATGGCCGCTCAGCTTCCGTCGTTTTATCCATCCCCTCCAGGAGTCGGGGTTCCGTCGAGCGAATACCTGGACCGCGGGGGTCAGGGTGGTGGGCGTGGTGTCCGGCGGCGATGCCAGGCCAGCCCGATCAGGGGGCCGAGGATGCCACCGATGAGCACCGGGCCACTGACCCCAGCCTGATAGACCATCACTACGGCACCGGCCAGGACGGGTGCGCTGGCGATGAGCAGTACCACCCGCATCCAGCCGGGAACGCGCTTTTCCCGTGCACCTGAAACGGCATCGTGGTCTGCCGGGGTGGGGATACTCATGTCGCGCACTGCGCTGACTTGATCATTCCGACCACTTCATCTGCTTCGTGGTCATCCATGACCAGGGTGGTGGTGAGCGCGCCGTCGAACACGAACCACACTCGACCCTCACGGCCACGGCCTCTGCGCAGAATGATGGCGGTGACCCGTTCTCCACCAGGAGTACGGAGCTGTATCGTCGTGCGATAACGCTCTATCTCGCTGTGTAAATCCATCATGACATCCCTTTCCTGTTCGCGCTCCGTGGGGGTTGCGGGGTTAGTGGTGCGTGTTTAGCACGTTTCGATTCTGATGATCTTTACCTCATTCAACGGTAGTGGCGTGCGGACGGCGACCAATCCTGCTGCGTGGTCGGCGTCGATGATCGTCCCGCGCCGGACGTCGACCTTGAGCTCTTGATTCCGGGCGTGGGGGTACTTGCGGTTGGCGTAGATAATGCGATGGGTCACCAAACCCCGCTGTACTTTGCTCTTGGTGCGTTTGGCCATGCTTACTCTCCTGGAGGTGGATCATGGTGTCCCTCGTCGCGGTGATATTTCTTGGTACCGGCCGGGAACTGGGGGCGGGTGGGGTGCTCGGGTGGTGGCACGGCGGCATATATTTCGCATCGTGGGCAGAGGTTCATGCTGGGAGCCGTCTGATGCACCGGGATCGTGTCCGGAAGCACCTGCTGGCATATCGTGATCACGGTCCTCGACCCGGGGGCGCTGTTCTCGTCCAGGACGTGGGCCCGCTCATCGGTGTCGGAATACAGCCACCGAACCATCATTGGCCCGCTTTTCTTCTCTCATTGCGCGTGGTCAGCCACCGCTGGCCCTGTGCTCGGATATCAGCCAGATCGACCCATCCGCGCGAGGGGACGTCCACCGTCGCGACCACGCCGGTGAGTGCATGGCTGGACAACTGCTTGCCCGCCAGCACGTAGGCGACCGCCTCGCCGCGCCGCCAGCGAATCGTGTACCCCTCCGGGGCATTCACGTCGCCGCGTAAGTGCACCCACCCGATCGGAGCCGCATGCACAGACCCGCCGATCCCTTTCCTCGTGTTCATCCGGTTATTCCTGGATTTGATGTCCTGATCGGCTGCGGTCGGAGTAAGGGCGGGCCAGGGGAGATCGACCAGCCTTCCCGGTGGTGCCGGACGTGTATCGCCTGCTGGTCCTGTACCGCTGCGCCGCTGGTGGGGCGGGTGTTCATCGCGGCACCCTGGGGTGATGAGGGCACGGCGGGAGCAGGCCAGGAAGGGGATTGACCAGTCCCGCCGTGCCCCGGGACCCGGACCGTACCGTCTGACCGCGGGGACAACGGCACGATGCGGTCCGGGAACTCAGGGGATTCGGCACATCACTTATCCCGTCACTATCTGCTGATGTATCTCAGGCGGGAGCAGCATTGCCGTTGACCGGTATTTGCGTGGGCTCGTCTGCGCTGGCATGCTCTTAGCACACATCAGCGGCAGTCTTGTGGATAGGATTTTTCATTCGCTTCAAAGGTATTCGTGATTCGACTATTCCCACGGCGAATACGCGCTGGTCAGCTCGTTCCAGGCATCGGTGAGAATGGTTGGTGGATCCGAATGACGGGGCGCCCAGTCGAGGCTGCGGCGGATTCTGGTGTGCTTGGTAAGCAGCACCGCAGGCTCGTGCGCCGGCTGGTGGGACCGGAAACGAAAACGAGACGGCCGAGAACTGGGCATGTGCTGGGGTGAGCCGGTCGTTCGCGAGCGTGGGTAACACCGCGGTGTCGTCCACAGCGCCGGAGCGGAGCCGGAGAGTGCATCGGTCGGGACCGCACGCAGCGTCTCACGTATCAGCTGATGGCTGCTCCGGTGAACACTGGAACTCGTGGTGTGCATGGCTATCAGGAAAGCGCAGTGGGATGGCTCCGACACCATGTGAAACCCCGTGTGAAGTCGCGTGCGACCCTATGGCGGACAGGTGCTCTGTCGCGGGGTACCGTCCAGATGTGGACGAGTGGAGGAGGCACCCTCGTGGGCGAACCGAACGATGCTCTGGCTGCTCTGATCAGGGAGGCTGACGAGCGCGTCGGATGCTCCTGGAGTGGCCTGGCCCGGCGGGTAAACGACCTCGGTGCCGACGAGGGCTACGCGCTTCGATACGACTACACGGCCGTTCACCGATGGGTGAAGCGGGGGGAGTGCCCTCGATCGCCGGTGCCCAACCTCATTTCTCAAGCACTCTCGGAAAAGCTCGGGCGACGAGTCAGCCCTACCGACTTCGGTATGACCGATAACCAGTCGCTTGCCGCCCGCGCACTGGACTACTCGGCAACTCCGTCCGCCACGGTGGACACAATCGTTGAGCTAGGAAAAGCTGACGTGAAGCGCCGGAACGTCATCAAGGCACCGTTCGTGCTCGCGGCACTCGCCGCACCGAGCCGTGACTGGCTACTGGCCACGCTGAACGAAACAGCTGACGAACGAGGGCCACGCAAAGTTGGCATGCGTCAGGTTGCCGGGATTCGGGAGATGTTTGCCCTTTTCCAAGAGATGGACGTGATGCGTGGTGGAGGGCA
>JBOHHD010000674.1:0-12075 GCA_050700515.1 Pseudonocardiaceae bacterium | reverse complement strand
GTGAAATTCAGCCGGGTCTCGCGACCGGACCGCAGGCCGTCGACGGATGGCCATTGCTGACCGTCGATTACCGGAGCAATGTCCAAACGCGCAGGATTGACACAATCACCGACGCTGGCGGGGTTGGTTAAGCGGAGAACAAGGGCGAGGTGGGGGCGGGGTGGGGGGTTGCCGGGGATCTGGATGGTTGCCTGCGCCCCGTCACGCATTCCCTGTCCGTTGGATACCGCTACGAGATCGGTCACGGGGATGTCAGCCTGGCGACTCCTCGTCCAATATGCCATGCTGCCCGCTACACCGAGGACGATCACTGTCACCAATGTCACTGGGATGATCCTGGCCGTCCTGAATGCTCGGATCCGCATCAGGCCGACCGAGATCGCCGAACTCGAGTCAGCAGGCCGCGGGCCGAGACCAAGAGTCGCTGCGGCGGCCAACATGATCGCGGCCAGCAGGCCGCACAGGGTAGCAAACTGGCCGTCGAATGCCACCACGAGAAGGGGAGCCAGGCTCGCCCCGACTCCGATAAAGAAACCGTTGGCCGAAAGCGCAGCACCTCTGTTGGCAGCACCGGCTTCACTCACCACCGCTACTATTGACGCAATCGCGACCCCGAGACCGGCCATGAAGATGGCACTGCCGATAATCAGCATCGACAGCGAACTGGCAAGAGCCTCAAGTGCTAAACCGGTGGCGGTGACGCTCAGGGCGATGCTTCCCATCCGATGTGCGCCGTATCGACGGATTGCCGGGCCGGCGAGGGCACCGAGCAGTACACCCGGCAATCCGGGCAGCCGCAGCAGCAGCGAGCCAAGGGGCCCGATCGGCTCTGCGCGCAGCGGCACAGCTCCGGACAGGCCCGAGTACATGGCGACGAGCGTCAGCAACAGCGTGATGGCCACGGCGTACGCCGCGAGCAGCACCGGGTTCCGCGTGAGCCCCACCAAGCGGGTCACGAAGGGCTCCGACATCGGGTGCGTGACACCCGCCGGGAGCGCCAGAACGACGCAGGCGAGGACCACGAGGATGGGCACGAGGACCAAAAAGACCCATTCCCATCCGAACAGCCAGTTGATCGCCAGGCCATATGCCTGGCCCACTATCCCGGCCAGCAGAAAGCAGCTGGATACCACGGCGAGGCCGATGGGCACCACCCGGCGTGGCAGGGTGTGCGCAAG
Source organism: Pseudonocardiaceae bacterium (assembly GCA_050700515.1). Taxonomy (GTDB): domain Bacteria; phylum Actinomycetota; class Actinomycetes; order Mycobacteriales; family Pseudonocardiaceae. Next base: position 10,897 of record JBOHHD010000674.1, on the reverse strand, counting down.
GTAGGCCAGCGCCAGCGGAGGGAAGGCCGCGGCGAAGAATCCACCCAGCCCCCTGGTAGCGATAAGCGCCGGAAGGCTGGGTACAACACTGGCGGCCGCTGCAGTTGCGGCCACCCCGATCAGTCCCAGCGCCATGAGCCGGCGGCGATCGATGCGCTCCGCGAAGGGTACGAACACCAGATTGCCGATGGCGAAGCCCAAGCCGAATGCCAGGCCCACCCCTGCGGTGGCATCGGTCGAAACGGTGAATCTCTGCGCCGTCTCTTCCAGTAGCGGGATGGTCATGTACAGCTGGCTCAACACCAGCAATACGCCCAGAGCGAGAAGAGTAATGATCACGGCTGGAGCGGTCAGCAGCCCCTGGCGTTGCGCCTGGTCCGGGGCGATGCTGTCGTGCACAGTTGGATGCGTCACTACACCTCACCTACAACCTGTCGAGCGGCGATGGCTCCACCGCATCATGCGCCGGTACCACATCCTCAAGGGAGGCGATGATCCACGCACCGCCTCGTTGTCTCGTCACACGCTGGTCTAGATCCGTGGCGCACCCCCCCTGATACATGCAATGCCGAGAGAACACGGCAAGGACTCCTCAGGCGCCTGTATCAGACCTGCCTGTACCCACCCTGCTCAAGCCTGATATAGGGCGGGTGAGCAGGTGTTTCCTCGGCGGGGTAAGCAGCTCGCCGGTACTCGTTGATCAAGGCTCCGGGCAGGTGGGTACGCCGATCGGGTTGACACGGTTCCGCTTCATCGAGGACTCCGAGGCTATGGTGGCAGTGGAGGCGGTGTCCTCCGCTCCGCAGCCTCGTCAAGCTGATCGAAAAGACAAACGCGGCATCGTGGCCGAATCGCGCACGGCATGAGCAAAGGTACTCATCACAGGCTTTTCCTCTCGGGTGACCGTCAGGCGGTCATCGGCTCAGCCCGGCGGATCATCACGTCACCGAACGCGGTGCGGGCGCGCACCTCGACCGTCTCGTCGGACGGCCCGGGACCCTCGGAGGGATCCAGGGTGTTGCGCAGCCGACCGACCGTGGAGCCGGGCGGAGGTGCCGTTGCGGATGCCGACCTCGAGCTGGCCGTACCCGGTGCCGAGCACGATCGAGCCACGCATGACCTCGCCGATCCGCACGACACCGAAGCCGGTGGTGACCTCGACATGGCCGGTGGCGGCCTTGAACCTGCACTCGCTGAGGCTCCCCGTGCTGCGGAAGTCCGCTATCGACGCGTTGCCCTGCAGCACGGTGTCGCCCCGGTCGCTGGCGATGATTTCGCGTCGCCGACGGCGAGATCGAGTGTGACGAGGATCGGTTCGGGAGTGTCGAAAGTTGGCATGGTTGTCCCCTCCGCAAGGGGTGATTCGGCGTCCCCGCTGGTGGACGAGTGGTGGTGGTACCGGGCACGGTTAGCGCACCCAGCCGGTGTAGCTCTGCCCGCTCCGCAGCGTGCGCGGTTCGGCGTGGCGGCCTCGGTCATCGGGTGCCAAGGTGGCGGCGACGGCCCGGACCAGCCAGGCGTTGACCGAGAGCCCTTCCCTGCCGGCGGCTTCCTCGATCCGGAGATCGAGGCGTTCGGGCAGCCGGAAGTTGATTCGCGAGGTGGCGCCCTCCTCGGTGTTCGGCAGCACGGGCAGGCGGCCCGACGCCGCATCAGCCGGCGCTGACGTCACCACGAAACCTGGGTCGGATCCACGCAGGCGCAGGTCTACCGAGCCCGGCGGCGGCTACCACAAGTTCACGGCGAAGGCTGTCCACCTACAGAGTCAAGTCCATGGCGCCATGATTTTCCGGAGACCGTCTCCGGAACGCCCCCGGTATGTCAGCGGGCATCGACCGGCACCGGGCGCTACGCAGCCGGATGAAGGAACCGCCCCCGACTCGAACAAGGCTCGACTCCACAGAGAATCCATTGCATTAAAATTGCAACAGCACATGGATCCTGACAAGCTGAGAGCGACCGGGTCAAACCACGGACCCGGTCGACCCCGCAGATCGATCAACTCGCTATCGGAGGTTCAGCGTGGCCAACTACACCCTGCCGGACTTGCCCTACGACTACGGCGCACTGGAGCCCTACATCTCGGGACAGATCATGGAGTTGCACCACTCCAAGCACCACGCCACTTATGTCAAGGGCGCCAACACCGCTCTGGAGCAGATGGCCGAGGCGCGGGAGACGGGCCAACTCGGGACGGTGAACCTGCTGGCCAAGAACCTGGCGTTCAATCTCGGGGGACACGTCAACCACTCGGTGTTCTGGCCGAACATGTCTCCCGACGGGGGCGACAAGCCCGACGGTGAACTCGCCGCGGCGATCGACGAGCACTTCGGGTCCTTCGACGGATTCCGGGCGCACTTCACCGCGAACGCCCTGGGCGTGCAGGGATCCGGCTGGTCGATCCTGGCCTGGGACTCTCTCGGAGGGCGCCTGGTGCTGGAGCAGGTCTATGACCACCAGGGCAACCTGGCCCCGGGCTCGGTACCGCTGCTGCTGCTCGACATGTGGGAGCACGCCTTCTATCTGCAGTATCGCAATGTCAAGGCCGACTTCGTCGACGCCTGGTGGAACGTCGTGAACTGGGCCGATGCCGCCCGTCGGTTCGAGTCGGCGCGGTCGGTCGCCCTGCCCTGACTCCCCCGCTGACCCCGGAAAGGGGCCACGATGAGTGTCGACAATCCCGACGAGCTGATGCACACGGTGCTGCCCCCGGCACTGGAGGTGCTCACCGCGTGGAGCATCGCCGAGACCGATGAGGACCCTGCGGTCTTCCACCAGACCATCCATCGCGCCATCGGTGATGCGGCCCGTTGCGGTGATCCCGTCCGGGGGCTGGCGCAGATGATGTTCGGACTGTCCGCCCTGGCCGGCATCCTGCTCGACGAGCTGGGTCGGGCGTCCGGGCGCAGCCACTGCGAGGTGCTTCAGGCGGTCCACCACCGCTACCTCAACCCGACCGGCTAGGAGGCGGGGCAGCGCCGCGAGGTCGGCTTACGAGGATCGGATGAATCTCACCTTTAGTGATCTTTGCCCGGGTGAAAACACTCTACGAGATGGTCCATCGTCTCATCTGGAGCAGTGTAAGAACCGTAAGTCACACTGACTCGCGGAGACGCCCATGTCCGCCGCGTTGTCGCCCTGCCCCGTGCCGAACGCCGATACCGACGCCGCGGAGCGGGACTTCGTCGCCGCGCCGCGGGGCGTCGATGCGTTCGAATGCCGTTCCCGGTTCACCACCTGGCTCACGCGGATCCTGCTCAACATCGCGACCGGAAATCAGCGGGTCCTGCCGCACCGCGCCCGAGTCGCCGTGCGCGCAACCCTGCTCCCCCACCTCGGCTCGGGCCCACCTCGACTCGGGTAGACGGGTTGAGTCAGACCGTCGCCAGGCCTAGCGTCGTATCCAGGTGGCAAGGCAGTGACCAGCCAGTGAGGTGATCCCTTATGCAAGCGGCAATCGGTGACCGGCTGTGCGTCCATGGTCGTACTGTCGACCGGCCGGATCGCAGGGGCGAGGTGGTCGAGGTACGGGGAGCCGACGGCCAGCCGCCGTACCTGGTGAGGTTCGACGACGGCCGTGAACGACTGGTCTACCCCGGCCCCGACTGCGTGGTACAGCCTGCGGCAGACCCGGGTTAGAGCCAGCCGCGGCGTCGGAACAGGGCATAGAGCAGCACGCTGCTGAGCAACATCATGCCCACCGCCATGGGATAACCGAACCGCCACTCAATTTCGGGCATATGAGTGAAGTTCATCCCGTAGATGGTGCCGATGATGCTGGGCGCGAAGATGATCGCTGCCCACGAGGAGATCCGCTTGACGTCCTCGTTCTGCGCCAGGCTGGCCTCGGTCAGCTTGGTGGTCTCCTCGTTCTGCCGCTGGGCGACCATGGTGGAGTTGACGGTGAGGATGTTGGCGAGTAGTTCGCGGTAGGCATCCACCCGCTCCACGACGTGCACCGCGTGGTCCTGCACGTCGCGAAGCAGGCGCTGCAACTCGAGGTCCACCTGATTCTCGGTGAACCCGCCGACCAGGGACTCCAACACGTCGAGCAGCGGTTCGCAGGCGCGTTGAAACTCGATCACTTCCCGGGACAGCTGATAGATCCGCCGGGAGACCGCCGGCTCGCCGCGGAACACCTGGTCCTCGATCTCATCGATGTCGTTGCGCAGGCCGTGCAGTACTGGCTGGTAATCATCCACGATCCGGTCCAGTACCCCGTACAGCACGGCCAAGGGCCCCTGCTTCAGCAGTTCGGGCTCGCTCTCCAGGCGCTGGCGAACTTCCGCAAGATCGGGCTGGACCGCATGCCGGATGGTGATGACGAAGTCCTTACCGATGAACGCGTGCAGTTCGCCGACCTCGACCACCTCGATGGGGTCGACGTAGCGAGCCGGGCGCAGCACCACGAACAGAGTGTCACCGTAGCGCTCCAGTTTGGGTCGCTGGTGCGCCTGCACCGCATCCTCCACGGCCAGCTCATGGAGACCGAACTCGGCGGCCACCGAGGTGATCTCCTGCTCCTCGGGCCGGTAGAGCCCGATCCAGGCCAGGCAACGCCCGCCGTCGAGCGCGCTGCGTTCACGGAGCAGTTCGTAGGTGGTCTCCAGCGACTCCGGAGCCTTGCAGCGCCGACCCTGGGTGTACACCGCGTTGTCGACGAGCGCCATCGCCACCTCTCCTCATCCGGATCCTCTTCGAATAGAAGATGCATCGTCCCATTACCTGGCCGGTGAGTCGGTCCAGCCAGCCCCCGCGCCGGAAAGACGGACACACGGTGCATGAAGGACGGACACACCGTGCATGGGGGCCTGACACGCGGGGGAGGATGGGGGGATGCCTGCTGTGCTGCCGCGGCTGCGGATCGGTCCTTATCGGGTCGACCCGCCGGTGGTGCTCGCCCCGATGGCCGGGGTCACCAATGTGGCGTTCCGGCGTCTGTGCCGCGAGCACTGCGCAGGGGGACTGTTCGTCTGCGAGATGATCACCAGCCGGGCGCTGGTGGAGCGCCACCCCGGCACCTTTCAGATGATCAGCTTCGACGCCGGGGAACACCCGCGGTCGATGCAGCTCTACGGGGTCGATCCCGCCACGGTCCGCAAGGCGGTGGAGATGGTGCGCGACGAGGACCTCGCCGACCACGTCGACCTCAACTTCGGCTGCCCCGTTCCCAAGGTCACCCGCCGAGGCGGCGGTGCCGCACTGCCCTACAAGCGAGCGCTGTTCGGCCAGATCGTCCGCGCCGCCGTGCAGGCAGCCGAGCATCTGCCGGTCACGGTGAAGTTCCGGATCGGCATCGACGACGAGCATCGCACGTTCCTCGACGCCGGACGGATCGCGCAGGACGCCGGCGTGGCCGCGGTCGCGCTGCACGGGCGCACCGCGGCGCAGCGCTACTCGGGCACGGCGGACTGGGACGCGGTGGCCACGCTCAAGCAGGCTGTCACGTCGATCCCGGTGCTGGGCAACGGCGACATCTTCGCCGCGGGCGACGCGATCCGGATGATCGAGCACACCGGCTGCGACGGGGTCGTGGTGGGTCGGGGGTGCCTGGGCAGGCCCTGGTTGTTCGCCGAGCTCACCGCCACCTTCCGTGGACTGCCCAGCCCTCGCGCACCGAACCTCGGCCAGGTCTGCGCAATCCTGCGTCGCCATGCCGAGCTGCTCACCGACCACCTCGGTACCGACAAGGGCCTGCGCGACCTGCGCAAGCACATCTCGTGGTATCTGCACGGCTTTCCGGTCGGAGGGGATCTACGGCGCGCGTTGGGGATGGTGTCGAGCTTTGCCGAGCTGGACGATCAACTCGCCCGCCTGGACCACGGCGCCCCGTTCCCACCCGGCGCCGACGGTCCCCGCGGCAGGCAGGGCTCCCCCGGCAGGGTGGTGCTGCCCGAGGGCTGGCTGGACGACCCGATGGACCTGGCCATACCCGCCGACGCTGAACTGGCCCATTCGGGGGGCTGAAGCGGTATCCGTCGATCACGGTCAACTCGGCTGACTCCACCTGCAGTTAACCCTCTGCATCCCGAAAAGGGGCGATCATTGGGGGTATTGTCTGGACCCATGCGGGAATCGTTCCAAGCCGAGCTGCGCACCCTGATGCTCGATCTGGTCAGAATGGCCCGGTTGGCAGGCGAGATGATGACCAGCGCCTCGACCGCACTACACCGAGCCGATCTCGCTCTGGCCGAACTCGTGATCTCCCGTGATGACGAGATGAACGCCCTGCACGACGACATGGAGCTGCGCTGCGTCAGCCTGCTGGCCCTCCAGGCCCCGGTCGCCGCGGATCTGCGGGTGGTGGTCGCCGCCATGCACGCGGTGGGTGATCTGGAACGGATGGGCAATCTGGCTCAACACATCGCCAAACTCGCCCGGCTCAAACACCCGCACCAGATCATCCCGGGCGATGTCCGTCCGGTGTTCGCCCGGATGAACCTGCTCGCCTGCCGGCTCGCCGAGGACGCCGCCACCGCCATCGAGCAACAGGATCCGCTGTCCGGAAAACGACTGGCCGAAGCGGACGACGAAGTCGACGCATTGCGCCGCCAACTGTTCCGTATCCTTTTCGCCGAGAGCTGGTCACATGGCGTGGAACCCGCGGTGGACGCCGCTCTGGTCGGTCGTTACTACGAACGCTTCGCCGACCATGCCGTCGCCATCGGCCGTCAGGTCGGCTACCTGGCCACCGGCGAACTGCCTGCCGAGCGCATGTGAGTACGAGGTGCTAGCCAAAGCGGCCGGAGATGTAGTCCTCGGTGCGTTTCTCGGACGGATTGGCAAAAATCTTCTCGGTTCGGTCGTATTCCACCAGCAGGCCGGTGCGGTTTCCGGTGGTGTCGTCGGCCTGGGCGGTGAAGAACGCGGTCCGGTCCGAAACCCGGGCCGCCTGCTGCATGTTGTGGGTCACGATGATGATCGTGAAATGCTCCCGCAGATCCATCATCAGGTCCTCGATCCGCGCGGTGGCGATCGGGTCCAGCGCCGAGCAGGGTTCGTCCATGAGGATCACGTCCGGCTGGGTGGCCAGCGTGCGGGCGATGCACAACCGTTGCTGCTGACCACCGGAAAGGCCGTAGGCGTTCTGCTTGAGCTTGTCCTTCACCTCGTCCCAGAGCGCGGCACCACGCAGCGACTGCTCGACTAGGTCGTCCATGCTCGCCGGCTTCATGCCGGTGACCCGGGGCCCGTAGGCGATATTGTCATAGATCGACTTGGGAAACGGGTTGGGCTTCTGGAACACCATCCCGATCCGCCGCCGGACCTCGATGGGGTCCACGTCGCGGCCGTAGATGTTCTGACCGTGGTAGCTCACCACGCCCTCGACCCTGGCCCCGGCGACAAGGTCGTTCATCCGGTTCAGGCAACGGATCACCGTGGACTTTCCGCAGCCCGAAGGGCCGATCAGCGCGGTGATCTCGTTCTTGCCGAAGTCCAGGTGGACGTCGCGAACAGCGAGAAAGTCACCGTAGTAGACGTGCAGGCCCTGGCAGGCCATCACCGCCCGGGGCACATCGGGGATCGCGCGCTTGGTCGCGGCCGGGCGCACGATTCCACCGTTGGCCCGCTGCTGTGCCCCGGCTCTCGTACTTTCGGACATCTGGCTGGCTCCGGTCGCGGCGGCAGGGTAGAAACTCATCTGGGCCTCTTCTTCTCACCAGCGACGCTGGAATCGGTTACGGATGAGGATCGCCACGATGTTCATCAGCAACAACAGCGCGAGCAGCACGACGATGCCCGCGGACGCCGTGGTGCGCAGCTCCTCTTGCGGCTGGGACACCAAGTTGTAGATCAGCACCGGCATCGTGGTGAAGGCGGACAGCAGCCCGTTGGGGTCGTAGCGGATGAACACCACGGCGCCGAGCAACAGCAGCGGCGCGGCCTCACCGATCGCGCGGGACAGCGCGATGATCGTGCCGGTGGCGATTCCCGGCACCGCGGCGGGCAGCGTCTGCCGCCACACCGTCTGCCATGGCGTGGCGCCCAGGGCCAGCGAGCCCGTCCGGATCTCGGCCGGCACCGACCGCAGCGACTCCCGGGTGGCGATGATGATCACAGGCAGGATCAGCAGGCCGAGCGCGATGCCCCCACCGATCACGATGTTGCGGTTCTGGAAGTCCAGCACCAACTGCATCGCGCTGAGGACGCCCAACGTCAGCAGGCCGTAGACGATCGTCGGCACCGCCGCCAGGTTCTGGATGTTGACCTCGATCATCCGGGTGTACCAGCGCTCGTTGTCGGCGAACTCCTCCAGATAGATCGCCGCCGCCACGCCGAGGGGAATCGCCAGCACAGCGGTGCACCCGATCACCCAGATGGTCCCCAGGATGGCGGCACGGAACCCGGCCAGCTCCGGGTTCAGCAGCGACGTGTAGTTGGTGATCAGATTGAGGTCCAGCCGGGGGGAACCCTCGATCACGACCTGGGCGATCAGCACCACGAGGAAGACCAGACCGATGAACATGCACAGCCACAGCACGAGCAGGAACGCCACTGCGCGCGGTGAGCGCTCGCCACCCCGTGCCCGACCGAGTGGTTGGGTCCGAGCATGCTCGGCCAGCGTCGCCATCAGTACGCCTCCCGGAACCGCCGGACCAGCCGGATGCTGATGATGTTGACCGTCAATGTGATCAGGAACAACGACAGACCCACCGCGTAGAGCGTGTTATAAGCCAGCGAGCCCACCGCGTTCTCCCCGGTCGCCGCCTGAGCGATGAAGCCGGTCATGGTCTGCGCCGCGTCCCGGGGATCGGCAATGACCTGGGCGATGCTCCCCGACGCGATCGCGACGATCATCGTCTCGCCGACCGCCCGGGAGATACCCAGCACGATCGCGGCGATGATTCCGGAGATCGCGGCGGGGAACACCACCTTGAGGGTGGTCTGCATCCGGTTGGCGCCCAGCGCGGCCGAGCCCTGCCGCAGTGCGCTCGGCACCGCCGACATGGCATCCTCGGACAGCGAGGCCACCGTTGGGATGATCATGATGCCGAGCACCAGGCCGGCTTGCAGCACGTTGAAGGTACCGATCTGGACGCCGAGCAAGCCGTCGAGCAGGACCGGCCCGATGAAGTAGAGCGCGAAGAAACCGTAGACCACCGAAGGCACGCCGGCGAGCACTTCGAGCACCGGCTTGAGCACCCGGCGCATCCGGTCGGAGGCGTACTCGGAGAGCAGCATCGCCGCGCCCAGCCCCAGTGGCACGGCCACCAGCAGGGCGATGCCGGTGGTCCACAGCGTGCCCACCACCAGGGGCACAATCCCGTAGTCCTGCTCCGCGAAGTTCGGGGTCCATCGGGTGCCGGTGAGGAACTCGACGATCGAGACCTCCCGGAAGAAGTCGACCGCCGGAATCACCAGCGACACCACGATGGCGATCGTGACGAGCACGGAGAGTACGGCGGCGAAGAACAACAGGGTGAGGATGATCCGCTCGCCGATGCGACTCGATGAGGGGCGCAGCGAAGGGATCTCACCGGTGGGGGCCTGGCGCATGCCCTCACCTGAGGGGGGGCCAGCCCCGAAGGGCCGGCCCTCATCATCGAACCTCGTGGTGCTCACAACGGATGCTCCACTCCTTCTCCGGAGTCGGGCATGTCACTCGAAAGAGTAACTTGCACCACCCTGGCGAGGTATCGACCAAGGCGGTTGTTCTCTGGCATGTCGTTCAGCTATCGAGTTGGGTGAGGCTGCTCGTCAGTTCGGTTTTCTGCTCCTCGTTCAACCCGACGAACTGCGCAGCCTCGACGATGCGGTCGATCTGGTCGACGTAGAAGTCCACGAAACCCTTGACTTGCGGCTTGTCCCGGTAGGCCACCTTGCTGACGTAGATGAACAACGGTCGGGCCAGCGGCTGATAGGTCCCGTCCCGGACGGTCGCGGCACTCGGCACGACACAGCCGCTGCCGCTGTCGATCTGGACGGCCTTGAGACTGCTCTGGTTCTCCTCGTAGTGGGTGAAGCCGAAGTAGGCTGTCGCACCCCGGGCTCCTTGCACGCCCCGCACCAGCACGTTGTCATCCTCAGAGGACTGGTAGTCGGTGCGGGAGGCACCTTCCTCACCGTTGATAGCATCGGTGAAATAGTCGAAGGTTCCGGAGTCGGTACCCGGACCGAACAGGTTCAGCGGCTCGTTCGGGAATGCCGCGTTAACCTGGCTCCAATTGGTGACCGTGCGCTCGGACCCCGGCGCCCACATTGTTCTGAGCTGGTCGGTGGTCAGGCAATTCGCCCAGACGTTCTCATTGTTCACCACGACGGTCAGCGCGTCGCTGGCAACCTGGAGCTCGACATACTCGATGCCCTGGGCCTGGCAGGCCGCCGTCTCATCGTCCTCGATGGCCCGGGAGGCATTGGAGATATCGGTTTCCCCGGCGCAGAACTTCTCGAAACCGCCACCGGTGCCCGACGTGGCGACCGTGGGGTTCACCCCGGACGCCTCCCCGGCATAGAGCTCGGCGGCGGCCTGGCTCAGCGGAGCCACCGTGGAGGAGCCATCGATGAGAACCGGGCCGGACAGGCCACCCCCGTCGCCGGCCGCGGAATCATTGGCCTGCCCACCGCACCCGACGAGCGCAACGGCTGCGGCACATGCCACCGCTGCCGGGCCAACGCGCCCGCGCAGACTACTACGAGTCACTCCGATCTCCTTTGTCGACGCCAGCAGGCTGGATATTTACCGCTGGTCGTTCCGGAGAGTATTCAGTGTGGATGGACAGCTACTCGTCCTTTAGGTGAACGGAAAGTGAACAAGAGTCATACGAACGTTATTTTCATCATTCATATGGGTGATATTGTATCTACTTTACGTCACACTACGTTGCAGAGAGTAAAAGGTGGTTGCTCGTCCTCTGGTGGCGCCGGGCAACGAGGTACCGGAAAGCCGCGGGAGTAC
>JBOHHD010000673.1:0-5719 GCA_050700515.1 Pseudonocardiaceae bacterium | reverse complement strand
CTTCAGCCTCACGATCATCAATGCCGATGTCCTGACTCACGGATATTCCTTTCCCAGCCGACTGGAGATCAACGACGGCTGATCTTGCCCTATCCGTGGCTTACACAGCTGTCATGACACGCCCGCCCAGCATGAGCAGCTGCGGGAGCGGATGCGCGGCTACGGATGCCCGACGGCTCAGATCGCCGCCGAGCTGGCCCGCCGCTTCGGCATGCGTCCCCGCCTGGCCTGGCGCCATGCGCTGGGCTGGTCACAGTGGAAACTGGCCCAGCACTACAACCGGCTCCATCCCGAGGCCAAGCTCTCCGACAGCCGGGTCAGCGCCTGCGAGAGCTGGCCCCATGGCGGGCGAGCCCCCAGCGTGCACTACCTGGCACGGCTGGCCACCACCTACGGCCACGGCTGCACCCCCGGCCAGCTCGCCGACGCCGACGACCTCGATCACCTCAGCCCCGCCGAACGCACCCTGCTCACCACCGGCTACCCCACCACCCTCCCCGCGAACTCACCGCCGGCGGTCCTCAGCGACCCTCAGAGCGCTGCGGGGGGTGCACTGCACCCCGGGATTAGTGACACTGGGGTGGTCTGGGCACCCCGACGCCTCCTGCGCTGCGACGTGCGGGGGGTGCCCCTGCGCGAGGAGATCATCATGGCAGCCGAGGAATCCACCCACTTCCGTCGCTGGAGTGCCACCACCAACGTCACCGACACCATCCTGGAACAGATGAGCACCGACGTCGCCGAACTGGCCCGCGACGAGCAGATCGACCCCCCGGCCACCACCTACGCCCGGCTGATCGGCGCCCGCGACGACGTCTTCCGCCTCATCGGCGGGCGTCAACCACCTCACCACACCGCCACCCTGTACAAGATCGCCAGTCAGGTCACCGCCATGCTCGCCATGGTCACCTTCGACCTCGGCTACCCCCACTCCGCCACCGCCCACACCCGCACCGCCCTGCACTGTGTCGACATGTCCGGCTACACCCCCATCCGGGTCTTCATCCACTGCGTACAGTCCAACATCGCCTACTGGGCCGGGCGCTACGACGAAGCCGCCGAACTCATCGAAGCTGGATTGCCCGACGCCACCAGCGGCACCACCCTGCTGCAACTGGCCAGCCAGCAAGCCCGGATCAACGCCGCCCGCCACCGACCCGACGAGGTCACCCGCGCCCTGGCCCTGGCCGCAACCGCCCCCACCGAACGCGCCGCCGACGAACCCGGCGTCCTGGGCTTCGACACCGGGATGGCCGCCGACCTGGCCAGTGAAGCCCACTACCGCCTCGGTGGCGTCGAGCATTTAGATGCCGCCGTGAACTTGGCCCACACCGCGCTGGACCTGTTCAGCCTCGACGCCCAGCCCTTGGTCACGTATGTCGCAGGGGCCCGGTTCGATCTCGCGCACGCCTACCTGGGCAAAGGAGACCTGGAAGCGGTCGGCGAGCACCTCGCCCCGATTGTGAATGCCACCGGCCCCGAGTACCGCACCGTCCCCATCATCGGCCTAGCCCGCTCCCTGCACACCCTGCTCACCCAACGCACCGACCTCACCTCCCCCACCCTGACCACCCTGCGCGAGGACCTCGCCGGATTCATCACCCACCCCGCCCCCACCCCACCCGCGCTGGAGCCAGGCACCACCACCTGATCACCGGGCCAGCAACAGCAGGACATACCGCTACCGGCCCGTGCGGCACAGAACCCTGAAGTGATCCCGCTTCACCCATCGAGAATCCGGCGACCGCGCGGCCCTCGTACTCGGCGTAGATCCGGAAGTTTGCCTCGATGTGTCCAACGACATCAGCGTTGACCGACCACGGCAGTCCTACGGTCTGGGTATGCGTATCCGGATCATTGATGCCTTTACCGACCGACCGTTCGCGGGTAATCCCGCTGCTGTCTGCCTGCTGGACGCCGCTACCTGGCCCGATGGCTGTTGGATGCGGCAAGTGGCCGCTGAGATGAACCTTTCCGAGACGGCCTTCGCCCACCCGGAGCCCGCGGGTTCCGACGCGGATTGGGCACTGCGCTGGTTCACCCCCACCGTGGAAGTCGACCTCTGTGGGCACGCCACCCTGGCCACGGCCCACGCGCTGCGCGAGGACCGAGGCGCACCCGGCAGCGTCCGGTTCAGCAGCCGCAGTGGCGTCCTGATCACCCACACCCACCACGACGCCGCCATCACCTTGGACTTTCCCGCTGCGCCCACCACAGAAGTACCTGTCCCCGACGAGCTGGCCGAAGCCCTCGGCGTCAGGCCCGACGCCACCTACGACACCGGTGCGCTCGGTGACGTGCTCGCCGTCTTCTCCGATGAAGCCGGCGTCCGCAGCCTGACCCCCGACTTCACCGCCCTGGCCCGCCTCGAAGGTGTCCGCGGGGTCATCGCCACCGCCCCGGCCGCGGACTCGGGTAGCGGATACGACTTCGTCTCCCGCTTCTTCGCACCCGCGGTGGGCATCCCCGAGGATCCGGTCACCGGCAGTGCCCACACCGCACTGGCCCCCTACTGGTCGGATCGCCTCGACCGCGACGGCCTCACCGGGTTGCAGGCGTCCGCGCGTACCGGTGTGGTCCGTACCGCCGTTCACGGTGACCGCGTCCACCTCACCGGGCACGCCGTCACGATCCTCGACGGCTCCCTGCGCTCCGGCCCCGGAGGAGCGTTCCCCTAAGTTACTAAACAACTGCACTCATCGATAGCACACCTGCTACTCTTTAGCTGAGGGGTCGTATGAAGAGGGGTAGGGACATGGCTGTGATGAGCAAGCAGAACGGGCCGCCTCGGAACGCGGCGGGTGAGGCCGCAGTGATCAATGTCTCCGGTCTGCGGATGCGGTACGGGGCGGTGGATGTACTCCAGGGGGTTGACTTCACGGCGACGCGCGGGGAGGTGCTCGTCCTGCTCGGGCCGAACGGTGCCGGGAAGACCACCACGATCGAGATCCTGGAGGGTTTCCGAGTGCGCTCGGCCGGGCAAGTCAGTGTGCTCGGGGTTGATCCGGCCCACGCCGGGGAACACTGGCGAGCGGGAGTGGGCATCGTGCTGCAGTCCTGGCGCGACCACGGCAAGTGGAAGGTCCGCGAGTTGCTGACCCATCTGGGCCGGTACTACGCGCCGCACTCGACCCCGCAGCGGTCACGACCCAGGGACGTGAAAGAGCTGATCAAAACGGTCGGGCTCGATGATCGCGCGACGGCGAAGATCTCCACGCTGTCCGGTGGGGAACGCCGACGCCTGGACCTCGCGATCGGCATCATCGGCCACCCCGAGGTGCTCTTCCTCGACGAACCCACCGCCGGGCTGGACCCGGTGGCGCGGCGGGGGTTCCACGACCTGGTGCACCGCCTGTCCGACCTGGAAGACACCACGATCCTGCTGACGACCCATGATCTCGACGAGGCCGAGAAGCTGGCCGATCGCATCCTGATCCTCGACCGCGGCCGGATCGTCGCCGACGGCAGCGCCGACCAGCTCTCCCGCCGGGTGTCCGGCCGGGAGGAGGTGCGGTGGAGCCGGGCGGGCGGGCAGTTCGTGCACGCGACGGCCGACGCCACCGGGTTCGTCCGCGAACTGTTCGCCCAGCACGGCGACGAGATCGCCGATCTGGAAGTGCGCCGCGCCTCACTGGAGGACACGTATATAGCCATGATTCACCGTCAAGAATCCGGCGGCCCACCGGTGGGCGTTGCAGAGTTCGAGGAGGTAGCGCAGTGAATCCCATCCTGTTCGCGATCCGCATCGGCCTTCGCCGCGGCTGGACCGAATTCCGACACACCCTGGCCAGGCCGGACGAGTACGCGTGGGATGTGCTGGTCGCAGGCGTCATTCTGACCGTCTTGTACTTCCAGCGCGACAACGCGGTCGCCGGGACGTCGCTGCCGCTCGCGGCGCTGGCACTGCCCGGCATCATCGGCATGCTGGTCGCCTTCAACACCCTGCTCACCACCGCGGTCACGGTCGGGGTCGAGCGCGAGGACGGCACCCTGCTGCGGGCCAAGGCCGCACCGTTCGGTGTGGTCGGATACCTCACCGGCCAGATTGTGCGGATCCCCCTGACCACCCTCCGGAGCGTGCTGATCCTGCTCATTCCCGGACTGTTCATCGTCGACGGGCTGGCCAGCACCGGGATCGGCGGGTGGCTGACCCTGCTGTGGGTGCTCGCCCTCGGGCTACTGGCCACCATGCCCCTGGGCATGGTCTTCGGAGCGATCGCCAAGAATCCCCGCACGCCCGCTCAGACCGTGGGACTGAGCAGCTCCGCGCTGATCGCGATTTCCGGGATTTTCTACCCGATCTCCGCGCTGCCGGACTGGTTGCATCCGATCGCGCAGGTATTCCCCTTCTACTGGCTGGGACTGGGCATGCGCTCGGCATTGCTACCCGACGATGCAGCGGCAGTGGAACTCTTCGGGTCCTGGCAGCACCTCGAGACCATCGGCGTACTCGGCGCTTGGGCCCTTGTCGGCCTCATTATCGCGCCCGTGGTATTGCGCCGGATGGCTCGACGCGAATCCGGAGCCACTGTAGAAGCGGGCCGGCAAAAAGCAGCCCAAAGAATCGGCTAGGCGGGTCGACGCAACGATGAGCGAGACCGTCCATAACCGCATTGCCATGCTGCGCGCCGAGCGGGGGATCTCGCGGCGCGAGCTCGCTGACGCACTGGCAGTCCACTACCAGACCGTCGGATACCTGGAGCGCGGCGAGTACAGCCCCAGTCTTTACCTGGCACTGCGCATCGCGGAGTACTTCGAGGTACCCATCGAGGTGATCTTCTCCACCACCCCGTTCCCCCGAATCGGAAGCACCGAACGTTCGGCGTAACCCCGGCTCCGGTGTGCTGCCACCCGATACCTCAGCTGCGGCTCGGCGACTGTTCCCTTGAGGGCAAGATCCTGACCGCTAGGCTGAGCGGGCAGGTGATCTGTGCGTCTGCCCGGCTCGCCCGAGCACAATCACCAACTGGTCGGGGCCACGATGCCAACACAAGTGAGGAGGAGCCGGTGATCACACGGCTGGTGCTGTACCCACCCCTGGCCTACGGCCGGCTGGGACCGTCTCCGAAGCCCTGCGACAACTACAGCTGGGGCCCCAACGATCTGAGCCCGCGGGGAACCGGCAAGACCACGATCCGCCCGGAGGAAACACTCGACGTCGCAGCCGACGGCACGGTCACCGTGCGGACTCCGGCAAAAGTGCAGTTCAAGGACGCGAACGGCTTCCGGCCGGTGTGCCCCTTCTTCGAGCTGCACGCCGAGTGGACCACCGACGGCGGCGCGCAATCCGGCCCGCTCACCCCGGACGTACTCGTCGCCAACGGACACGACCTCACCGATCTGGGTTGGACGGTCACGGTCGCCAATCTCAAGGCCTTCCACTACACCCAGAACGACAGTGATCGCATCACCGCGCACGCGGAACTCGTGGGTGATGACACGGCACCTCGTCGTTTGGACGGCCGTTCGCCCGAGGGGACCACCAATCCCCTGGTCCCCTCCGGGGCCGACGTGCCGCTCGGTTCGGTCCAGCTGACCCGGCCCAGCGCCGAGCTGCCGGGCCTGCGGCTGCGGTTCACCCCGGCCGCCGGGGTCGTGTACGGCCCCACCGACCTGCCGCAGCGCACGAGCGTCTTCGTCCTGCCCGCTGAGCGGCTCGTACTCAATCCCGACGCCGCCTGGTGCGGTTTCGGCTTGACCGGCGACGATCCCCGCACCA
>JBOHHD010000672.1:0-3633 GCA_050700515.1 Pseudonocardiaceae bacterium | reverse complement strand
GACAGAAGGAGCCCCTCCCGCTCATCATCACAGCCTGTCAGCAAACCTGTGACCAGCGCTTTCAATTCCCCTCAGAAGCGCTGCACCCGTTAGCGTTCGGCGCGGTCGAAAACGTGGTGGGTGTATTCGCCGATCCGAGCGAACAGCAGGTGGGCGCAGGTTCGGCTGTCGTGGAACATGTCCAGGTCGTCGAGGGCTTCGTTGGCATACCAGGTGAAGGGCAGTTCGGCAGCGCGGTCAGGGCTCGGCGCGGCGGTGATGGCGAGGTAGAGATGGTCGATGTGGATATGCGGGTGAGCGTGGCGGCTCTCGGCGGGCACCTGCTGTTCGACGATCCATAGCGGGACGGCGACGGACACTCCGGTGCAGGCGGGGGGCAGGCCATAGCTGTGTGGGCTGACTAGCTGCGCGCGGTGTCCGGTCTCCTCGGCAACTTCGCGGAACGCGGCATCGGCGGGGTTTTCGTGGTCTTCGACATGCCCGCCGGGCAGCATCCAGCGCCGCAGTCTGGGGTGGTGGATGAGGCCGATCCGCCAGCGTCCGGGCTCGGCCTGGGTGAAGAGGAAGACGCTGGAGGTGGCGTGCTTGAGCACTCGGGTCACTCTCCCATACTGTCTGGATACGGCCGAGATCATGGGGATCGACACCCGCATGGCTGAGGACGCGGACGAGGGCTTCGACGATCACCGTACGAGTACGGCGTGCTGACACCGGGTGGCAGTCAGGCGCTGTTGCCTCTCGTTCTTGCCGCGATGATCTCCGCTATGCCATCGATCGTCGTGAATTTTGGGTCGAATAGGTCTTCCTCGGTGAGTGTGATGTCGAACTCTTGCTCGATGTACGCGGTCAGGGAGACGATGCCGAGTGAGCCGATGTATCCAGAGTCGAACAGTTCGGTATGTTCGTTGAACTTGGGGTCATTTCGCGCGACGTGGCCGATGTCCCGTACGACGTTTTCAAGAGTCGTGCGAATGTTTGCCTGGGTAGCGTCGATCAGGCTCATGCAGCCTCCGGTGGGAATCGGCTCGGGAAGCGGTATATCCCTGTTCGTATGCGGCCTCGCAGAACTAGCCGGTTGGGCATGCCGATCGCGTCGCAGAACTCGTCCTCCAGTCGATCCCCGCGTCGCCCTGAATCGACCAGAAGTGGCAGGATTCCGCCCTGCGGGATTGGGCCGCCTATCTGCGCGCGAGCCTTGGGTCGGTCGTACGATTCAGGAGGTAGAAGGTCACCTGCCAATGCCCCGATTACGTCACGCTTCGTGAGGTTGCTCGGGATTTTTAGAAGATCGTCGAATATCTGCTCGTACGGTTGTATCGCAATGAGGTTGCGGGCCGCGAAGACGCCCACTTCGCGGTCTCCGCATTGCAGGCCGCGGACCAGGCTGATCCGCAGGAGGTCCGGTGCGATGTTGGGCAACGAATAGTATTCGCGACCTCGGTAGTGGAGGGGCGTGTAGTCGCCGAGAATTTCGTTCATGAGGTCACCCGTGAGGACGAGGACGGGCTGACCGGCGGCGGATGTCTCGGTTGCGATTGCTTCCGCGAGCAGTTCGTTGACGATGGCGCAGTGCAGGTTGAAGTCGCGCCAGTCCTGGCCGAAGCGAAGGGCGCGTGGAACCACATCGAGGATCTTGTTCTCCTCGGCGGTGACAAGGTGGTGTTCCATGCCTAGCCAACTCGCCAACCGCTGGGCCGCAATGGCATCCGGGCTGAGCTGGCCTGTCGGGTCGTCGAACGTGTAGGTGTAGGCGGCGACATCGGCGAAATGCTGTTGGGCAAGCGCCGCGATGAGGCTGCTGTCGAGGCCGCCGGAGAGACAGACCGCGACCACGGCGGAGGGGTAGGCCGCAGCGATCAATCGGATGCTGCCGGAGAGCCGGTTACGGGCAACTTTGAGCTGGCGCTGAGGTTGGGCGGTCCCGCCGGCCGACCGTGGCAGCTGGTAGTACCGGTTGACATCGATTGTACGTCGGCGGAGGTTCACGAGCGTCGCGGTGCCGGCTGGTACGGCGTAGATGGATTCGAAGGGTATGCCTGCGCCGACGAGGTCTACCAGGTAGTTGGCCGCGATCAGGCCACGCTGGTGGTCGAGGGCGAAGTACAGCTTGTTGAGGCCAAGCCGGTCGCGCGCCATGACGATGGTGTCGCCGATGCGGCGGACCGTGGCGAATCGGCCGTGTGCCCGCGTCAGGTTCCCGGTCTCGGTGTTCGGCAGTTGGTCGGCATCAAGCACGGTGAACGCGTCGTTGGACCACACGACGTTGGAGACCGGGAGATAGGTCTCAAGCATTGTGGTCTGTCCGGGCGGTGTTGAGGTCGGCGAGGATGTCGAGGGCGTGGTCGAGGGCTGCTCCGTCGGTATTGAGGGCAAGGCGGAAGTAGCCGGGTTCATGGAAGATGCCTGATGGCATGACGAGGACGCCGTGTTTGGCGGCGAGCTGTGCGTACTGCCGGTCGTCGGCGATCGGGGCACGGACGTAGACGAAGTGGGTGGCGTCTGCGTCGATGACGTGGTGACCGGATCGACGCAGCCGTGTTCTGGTGTGGTCTTGCAGCTCGGCCAGCGGGCCGAGCTCGGGCGTGAAGGCGCTCAGCGCGGTGGCCATATGCTGCGTGAGCGCGGTGGGCGCGCAGTATCCGGTGATGCGCATGCCGGTGACCAGCCGCTCGCGGATGGCTTCTCGTCGTGGCAGGTACGGGTGGACCGCGAGGTAACCGATCCGTTGGCCCTGCATCTGCCAGGCTTTGCCGAAGGAGTACACGCTGACGGTGTGCGGGTAGGTGTGGGCCGGGCTGGGCACGCCATGACGGGCCCAGACCTGATCGCGGTGGGTTTCGTCGTTGACCACCAGTGGCGGTTGGTCGTGGGTCGCGCCCAGCCCATTGAGCATGGCGACGAGTGCGGTGATCTCGTTGGCGTGGTAGCACACCCCGGTCGGGCTGGCCGGCTGGCTGATGACTACACCGCGCGTCTGTGGCGTCCAGGCATATTCGATCGCGGCGAGGTCGAGGTGCTTGTGTTCATCGGTGGGGACCAGGTCGTAGTCGAGTCCGAGGTTGGCGAGATAGAGCGGGTAGTCCATCCAGCAAGGTGTGAGGACCAGGATTCGGTCTGGCGGGGTGAACAGCTCGCGGAGGGCGAGGTTGAGCGCTGCGGTGGCGCCGGGGGTGAGGATGACGTCGTGGTAGGTGTAGGGCAGGCGATGCCGCTCGGCCAAGGCGGATGCGACTCGCCGGCGGGCCGTGGTGAAGCCGCCGAACGGGCTGTACCGCAGGTCGTCTACGCCGACCCCGGCGGCAATCTCGGCGAGGGCATGGTACGGGCGCTCGTCGAGGTGCATGCGGGGGTTGGGATAGGCCAGGTCCACAGAGCGGAAACCGAATCTGCGCAGGGTTTCAGCGTGCAGTCGCTGGAAGTCCTCCAGTGGTTCGAGTAGTCGCTGGATCTCGGCGGTACGGTTCACGGCTGCCCCTGCCCGGCGGTAAGCCCCTTCGCGAGCTCGGCGCGGACCGCTGTCCGTGCGGTCTTGCCGTTCGGTGTGGTCGGCATCGTCGCCATCGAGACGATGTGATGTGGCTGGAGGTGTGGTGCTAGCTCATGGCGGCTGTACGCACGCAGGTCGTCCAGGGT
>JBOHHD010000671.1:0-7176 GCA_050700515.1 Pseudonocardiaceae bacterium | reverse complement strand
GGCATACACCGTGCCGCATTGAATGATCCGGGCGAACACGTGGGCCAGCGGTAGGAACAGCAGCACCGAGCGACCGTGCTGCAACAGCCCGGGGTAGCCCGCCAGCGCGGCCCGGACCTGGGCGAGCAGGTTGCGATGGGTGAGCTCGCAACCCTTGGGGCGTCCGGTGGTTCCTGAGGTGTAGATCAGCGTCGCCTGATCGTCGGCACCGACCGCGGCCGCGCGTTCTCGGGCGATGTCATCGCTGATCTCAGCACCCAGGGCGATGAGCTCGCCGATCGCTCCGGTCGACTCCCCACTGCCGGTAGCCGGCTCGATCTGCCACACCGCGGCGATCTCGCCCAACCGGTCCACCAGTCCGTGCACCGTGTCCCGATGCGCCGCGGTCTCCACCACGATCGCCTTGGCGCCGGAGTCGGACAGAATCCACTCCACCTGCTCGGGAGAGGACGTTTCGTAAATGGGTACCGTCGAGCCGCCGGCGGCCCAGATCGCGTAGTCCAGCAGCGTCCACTCGTAGCGAGTCTTGGACTGCAGCGCGACTCGATCCCCGCGCTCGATTCCCGCTGCGATCAGACCTTTGGCCACGGCGATCACCTGGTCGGCGAAGGCCTTCGCGGTGACGTCTGTCCAGCCGCCGTCGACTCGACGGCGGAAGCTGATGGTGCTGGCGAACCGCTCCGCGTTCGCCCACACCACATCGGTGAGATTCTCCTCGTCGGCCACCGTGTCGGTGGCACGGACAGTGAACTCCCGCACGGGGGCCTCCGGGTTTCTGTTACTCCAAAATATGCCCGCCGAGGCAGCCGGAGCTCCTCAGCCGGTAGGGAGTATCGAACGTATCGCGGCCCGTGTTTCACCCACCACGCCGGGCAGCTCCAAATCAGCGGACATCACCCGTCCGGCTCATCCAGGCCGGTGATGAGGGCGGGCGCGTATCCTGCCCCCGGTGCGGGTCCACGTGGTGTCCGACGTACACGGCAACGTGGAAGCGCTGGCCAGGGCGGGGATGGGCGCCGATGCGCTGCTCGTACTCGGCGATCTGATCGACTTCGTGGATTACCACGACCCCTCGGCCGGTATCCTTGGTGCGCTGTTCGGACCGCCTGCGGTCCGCCGATATACGCAGTTGCGCAGTTGCGGTGCCGGCGGCGAGGCGTTCGCATTCGTGCGTGAGCTCTGGGCGCGTCTGGAGGACCCCCATCAAGTGGTACGTGATGCCGTCGCCGACCAGTACGAGCGGCTCTTCGCGGTGCTGCCCACGCCGACCTACGCCACCCCCGGCAACGTGGACCTACCCGAGCTGTGGCCGCGCTTCACCCATCCGGGCGTGCACGTCCTGGATGGGCAGACCGCCGAGATCGGCGGCCTGCGTTGGGGCTTCGTCGGCGGGGCGGTGCTGCCCCCCGGGATCGCCCCGCCCCAGGGTGCGGCGTTTCGGCCGTACGCGCGAACCCCGCGGGAGTACGGGGCAGCTGTCGCGGCGCTGGGGCGGGTGGACGTGCTGTGCAGCCACATCCCGCCCGCGATCCCCGAGCTGGTCTACGATGTGGCGGCCCGACGCCCCGAGATCGGTTCGGAGCAGTTGCTCGCGGTGATCCGCCGGGACCGTCCCCGCGCCGCCTTGTTCGGGCATGTGCACCAGCCGCTGGCCCGGCGAGTACGGGTGGGGCGCACCGAATGCGTCAATGTGGGGCACTTCCAGCGGACCGGTACTCCTTATGTGCTGCGGTGGTGATCCCTCAATCCCGGTAGCCTGCCGACATGGCTGATCAGTCCACCCAATCCATCATCATCAACGCCAGCCCCGAGGCGATCATGGATGTGATCGCTGACTTCTCCGCCTACCCGCAGTGGGCCTTGGCGGTGAAGAAGGCCGAAGTGCTCGATCCCGGTAACGACGGCCGTGCTGAGCAGGTCCATTTCTCACTGGACGCCGGTCTGGTCAAGGACGAGTACGAGCTCGCCTACCACTGGTCTGCCGACGGGCTGACGGTGAGCTGGGAACTGGTCAAGGGCCACATGCAGAAGGCGCAACACGGCTCCTACGTCCTGGAACCCATGGGTGAGTCGACCAAGGTGACCTACAGCCTGACGGTGGATCTGGCCATTCCCATGATCAAGATGATCAAGCGGAAGGCCGAGCGGGTCATCATGGACACCGCCCTCAACGGGCTCAAACGTCGGGTGGAGCGCTGAGCGCGACCAAGTGCTGACCATCGGCGTCGACGTCGGGGGAACCCACGTTCGAGCCGGTGTCGTGGACCCCACCGGGGCCGTGCTGGACAGCAGGGGCGCGGTCACACCGAGCGGCGAGCATGCTCTGGAGAACGCGATCGCCGAGTTGGTGACCGAGCTCGCCGCCGCACACCGTGAGGTGGGTGCGGTTGGGCTGGCCGTGGCCGGGTTCGTCGACCTCGACCGACGGCGCGTCAGGTTCTGCCCGCACCTGCCGTGGCGCGACGTCGCGGTGGCCGAGCGGATCGAGCACCGGATCCAGCTGCCGGTGATCCTCGAACATGACGCCAACGCTGCGGCGGTGGCCGAGCATCGTTGTGGCGCGGCGCGCGGTGGGGGAGTGACTCTTCTGGTGGTGCTGGGTACGGGGATTGGGGCTGCCCTGCTGGTGGACGGTGAGCTTTTCCGGGGCGCGCACGGGGTGGCCCCGGAGCTGGGGCACCTCCGGCTGGTGCCCGAAGGTCGACCTTGCCCGTGCGGCAAGCGGGGGTGCTGGGAGCGCTACTGCAGCGGCACCGCCCTGGCCACCACCGCCCGCGAGCTGCTGGCCGCGCGGGGCGGTGCGCACGCCTCCCCGCGCAAGGAGCCGAGCCCGGGCCCGCCGACCCGCGAAGCGAGCAAGGATTCGCCGCAGCTCTCCGGCCGCCAGGTGGCATCAGCCGCCCGCAAGGGAGATCCCGTCGCCCTTGCGGCAATGGCCGAGCTGGCCCGCTGGCTGGGTGAGGGTCTTGCGCTGGCCGCTGACGTCTACGACCCCGAGGTGGTGGTGATCGGGGGAGCAGTGTCGGAATCTGCGCCGTTGTTTCTCGATCAGGCGCACGAACACTACGCCACGCTGGTGACCGCATCGGATTACCGGCCGCTGGTCCGCCTCTACCCGGCGCAACTCGGCGCCGAAGCAGGCATCGTGGGAGCCGCGTTGCTCGCCCGCTCGCCGGCCTGAGCGCGGGTCGCGAGCGGAAGGCCATCCCGGCTACAGCCGGGCGCCGTCGTCCCAGCCTTCCGGTGGGGGCCCGCCGCGTAAACCGAGGATCAGCCAGCCGATGCCGCCGGTGACGGCGAGCAGTCCCAGCGGAAGTCCCACGCTTTCGCTCAGGCTCAACAGGTTCGGTTGAATCAGCAGCAGCACTCCTGTGGCCACCAGCAGCAGGCCGCCGAGAGTGCGAGGACCGGGCACCGGCAGCGGGGGCGGCTCCGGTGGCTCGAAGTGATCCTCATCGCCATCGTCCGCCTTGCGCCTGCCGGGGGTGGCATCTTCCCCGTCCGGGTGGTGACCGGCGGGCTGGGGCTCGCTGCCGTATTCTTCGATTGGCCAGCGGGGCGCGTCCGGCTCGGCTCGCCAACTTGCGATGATGCCCGCGAAGGCGGCGTCGGTCTCCTGGGAGCCCTCCGCGTCGCGACGGGCCTGCTCCTCAGGATCGGGAACGGTCACGAACGGGACACCACCCTTGGACTCGGCGGGGCTCTTGTGCAGGGGTGACGCTACCGGGCCGGCGCCAGGCTTGCGCGTGACCTGTGTTGAGGGTCGTTGTGTCGAAGCGAACGCGCTCCGTAGGCTGAGCCGAAGCGCGCCGGGTGAGGTGGCCGGGTGAGGTGAAGGAAGGATCGTAGGTGTTCTACTGGTTACTCAAGCACCTACTGCTCGGCCCGCTGATGCGGTTGGCCTGCCGACCCCAGATCCGGGGGGCCGAGCATGTCCCCGCTCGCGGTGGAGCCATCCTGGCCAGTAACCATCTTGCGGTCGCCGACTCCTTCTTCCTCTCCCTCATGGTGCAACGCCGAGTGACCTTCCTGGCCAAGGGTGAGTATTTCACCTCGCCGGGAGTGCGAGGATGGCTCACCCGACAGTTCTTCAGCGCCGCAGGTCAGGTGCCGATCGACCGCTCCAGCGCCTCAGCTGCGCAGGCCGCTCTGGACACCGGCGTGCGGTTGCTGGCCCGAGGGCACCTGCTCGGTATCTACCCCGAGGGCACGCGATCTCCCGACGGCCGGTTGTACAAGGGAAAAACCGGTGTCGCCCGCCTGGCGTTGGAGGCCGGGGTGCCGGTGATCCCGGTCGCCATGGTGGGCACGGACCGGGTCAACCCCATCGGTTCCCGGATGTGGCGCCCGCATCCGGTCGAGATACGCGTCGGCGTACCGTTGGACTTCTCCCGCTACGAGGGACTGGCCGGCGACCGCTTCGTCGAGCGGTCCATGGTCGATGAGATCATGTATTCGTTGATGGAGCTCTCCGGTCAGGAATATGTCGACATCTACGCTTCCTCGGTCAAGGAGCGCGAGGCGACCCGCCGACGCGCACCGCTGAAGGCGTCCTGATAGTGCGCTTTTTCTACGACTGTGAGTTCATTGAGGACGGCCACACCATTGAGCTGATCTCCATCGGGATGGTGGATGAACGCGGCCGGGAGTACTACGCGGTGTCCACCGAGTTCGTCCCGGAGCGGGCCGGTGAGTGGGTGCGGTCCCATGTGCTACCCAAGTTGCCGCCGCCGGCCGACCCGGCATGGCGCTCCCGGACGGCGATCCGCGATACCCTGTTCAGCTTTCTCACCGCGGCCGGTGAGGGCGTGGAGTTGTGGGCCTGGCTGGCCGCCTACGATCACGTCGCCCTCGCTCAGCTGTGGGGCCCGATGCCTGCGCTGCCTCGGGCAGTACCTCGCTTCACCCGGGAGCTGCGGCAGCGGTGGGAGGACGCGGGCAAACCCCCGCTCCCACCGCCGCCCAACGACGCCCACGACGCACTGGCCGACGCCCGGCACAATCTCCTGCGATGGCGGGTGATTGAGCGGCACCACTCGGCGCGGCAGGCTCACCGCTGAGGCATTCGCCTTGCTGGACCGATACAGTCGTGTCACGCTCACGGTCATCCACCGAACACCAAATCCACGGAGCAGGAGGCAATCAAATGCGCATCGGAGTGCTTACCGGAGGTGGTGACTGCCCCGGGCTCAACGCTGTGATCAGGGCAGTCGTCCGCAAAGGCATCGAGGTCTACGGGTATGAGATCGTCGGATTCCGGGACGGCTGGCGAGGGCCGATGGAGGGGCTGATCCAGCCGCTGGGGCTGTCTGACGTGGAGGACATTCTTCCCGTCGGGGGTACCATCCTCCGTACCTCGCGTACCAACCCGTACAAGAGCGGGGGAGCCGAGCAGGTCAAGCGGACCCTCGTCGAGCCGGGAGTCGACGCCCTGATCGCGATCGGCGGTGAGGACACCCTCGGGGTGGCTCGCCGGCTGAGCGAGGACGGGGTCTTCGTGGTGGGCGTGCCGAAGACCATCGACAACGATCTGGGCGCCACGGACTACACGTTCGGCTTCGATACCGCAGTCCATATCGCCACGGAAGCGATCGATCGGCTGCGCACCACCGCGGAGTCGCACCGTCGGGCGGCCGTGGTCGAGGTGATGGGCCGCCATGCGGGCTGGATCGCGCTGCACTCCGGGATGGCCGGGGGGGCCAACGCCATCCTCATTCCGGAGCAGCCGTTCTCGGTGCAGCGGGTGTGCCAGTGGGTAATGCGGTGTTTCGAGCGCGAATCCGCTCCGATCATTGTGGTGGCTGAGGGCGCAGTACCCGAGAACGGTGCGGAGTCGCTGGCGAACGGGGAAGTCGACGCGTTCGGGCATCAACGTCTCGGCGGCGTCGGTATCTGGTTGGCCGACGAGATCGCCCGACACACCGGTGCCGAGTCCCGGGCCGTGGTACTGGGGCACATCCAGCGTGGTGGCACACCCACGGCCTACGATCGCGTCCTGGCCACCCGATTCGGCGTCCATGCGGTCGATGCCGTGCATGATGGCGAATCCGGTGTCATGGTCGCGCTGCGCGGCACCGACATCGTCCGGGTGAAGCTGGCCGAGGCCACCGAGACCCTCAAGACAGTGTCCGCGGGGCGCTACGCGGAGGCCGAGGTGTTCTTCGGCTGACACACCCCGTGGTGAACTGGATGATCCCGGTGAACCGCCCGGGGACTGCAACACATACGCTGGAGCATCGTGAACTGGACCGTGGACGTTCCGGTCGACGAGCTGCCGGAGCTGCCGCCGCTGCCCGCCGATCTGCGAACCAAGCTGGATGCGGCTCTTGCCCGTCCCGCCTCGCAGCAGCCGAGCTGGTCGGATCCGGACGCAGTGCGCAACGTTCGGGCCGTGCTGGAGAGCGTGCCGCCGATAACGGTGCCCGCTGAGGTCGACCGGCTGCGCGATCAGCTCGGTGCGGTGGCCCGCGGCGAGGCATTCCTACTGCAGGGCGGGGACTGCGCCGAGACTTTCGTCGACAACACCGAACCGCATCTACGGGCCAACATCCGGACCTTGCTGCAGATGGCGGTGGTGCTCACCTACGGATCGAGTATGCCGGTCGTGAAGGTCGGCCGGGTGGCTGGTCAGTACGCCAAACCGAGGTCTGCGGAGCTCGACGCGCTCGGCCTGGCTTCCTACCGTGGCGATATGATCAACTCCCTGGTCGCCACCCCGGAGGCGCGGGTACATGACTCGTCGCGGCTGATCCGGGCCTACGCCAACGCCGCGGCGGCGATGAACCTGGTGCGGGCGCTGAGCCTGGCTGGTAGGGCGGATTTCCACAAGGTGCACGAATGGAACAAGGACTTCGTGCTGCGCTCCCCGGCGGGGGCCCGGTACGAGGCCCTCGCCGGGGAAATCGACCGTGGCCTGCGTTTCATGTCGGCCTGCGGGGTGGACGATTCTTCGCTGCATTCCACCGAGATCTATGCCAGCCATGAGGCGTTGGTGCTCGACTACGAGCGGGCGATGCTGCGCCTGGACAACACCGCTGAGGTACCGAGGCTCTACGACCTGTCCGCGCACTTCCTCTGGGTGGGGGAGCGGACTCGCGCGCTGGACGGGGCGCATATCGCCTTCGCCGAATTACTGGCCAACCCCATCGGGTTGAAGCTGGGCCCCGGCACCACGCC
>JBOHHD010000670.1:0-15860 GCA_050700515.1 Pseudonocardiaceae bacterium | reverse complement strand
GTGATGGCGTGTCGAGCCAGACGCCACCAGTGCAAGTCCCTGGTGCCGGTGTGGTGGAGCCGCTGAGCGAGGTGGGTGAGCCAACGCCGCACGTCGTCGGGGTTCCAGGTGTGGCGGGGCCGGAAGGTGTCGCCGTGGTTGCGGGATGCGGGACGGGCGGTCAGGACCGCGGGGATGAGCTGGTCGAACAGGTCGGCTTGCACGGGGGTGGTGTCGGGGGTGAGCAAGGGGGTGGGATCGGCCCGGGGGATGAGGTAGACAGTGCGCAGCAGCCACAGTCCCAGCGGGATGGCCAGCACGGGAGCGAGGTGTTCGGTGGTTCCGGTGCGCAGCCGATCAAGGAACTCTCGCCAGGAGTGCCCGGGATCGGGAGGTAGGCAGCGGGTGAGGTAGTCCGCGGCCTGGGCTGTGGTGAGCGGTTCGGGTGTGATGACTGCGGCTGAGCTGAGTACGGTGTGTGCTTGGCTGGTGACGGTGGTGTATTCGGTGGTGCGGCTGGTCAGCACCAGTGGGTCGGTCTCGGTCAGCGACTTGTTGAGCGCAGCGATGACCTCGGGTTGGTGGGGCTGGGGGAGTTCGTCGAGGCCGTCGAGGATCGGTAAGAGGTGGCCTTGCTCGGCCAGCGCCTGGGCGGTGGTGGGGCCGAAGGCGCTCAGCGACGGGTAGTCCTCGGCCAGTCTGGTGGCCAGCCAGGTGTGCAACCGGGGCTGTTCGGTGGGGTTCCACCCGGCCAGTGACACCAGTACCGGGATCGGCTCGCCGGGCTGGCGGGTGGCCAGCAGTTCCAGCAGCAGCTGCACCGCCAGGGTGGTCTTACCCGAGCCGGGACCGCCCAGGATCACCAACCGCCGGCGCCGCAATCGACGGAACTCCGCGGCGAAGGCACCGATCCGGTCACTGCGTCCGGTGAAGAACAACTCGTCGACCGCGATGAGTAGGGGATGATCCATGACGGCGGGCTCGGTGAGTCCCCAGCAGACCGGCATGGGCTCCGGGTCCCCCAGCGAGCGCGCCAATGCCTCCCGACGCCACTGCTGTGCAACGACACCCGCCAGTGTCTCCCGTGCTTGATCGAGCTGATCCGCCGTCGGCACTGTGGCCATTACTCCCCGGCGCCACCAGTCCACGAGCGGGACCGCCAACGCCGTGACCGCGAGTACGGTTCCCAGGAACTGAACGACACGCCCGGTGGCGTCCTCGGAGCCCTGCACCGTGAGGACTCCCACCAGCACCACGCAGTTCGCCAGGAACAGCAGGCCCAAGACTGTCGCCACGGTTCGCCAGCGTCGGTTCATCACGGCGCACCATCGCCGGGCGTCGCCTCTGGGCGCGGCCGCTTCCGGGCCACGGTCACCGCGAAAGGCATCTCGCCGGTGCCCTTGGCCCCGCCCTCGACGGGCACCTCGGTCAGCTCCACCCTCGCCCCCTCAACCCCGCTCACGGAACGGATGAGGATGACCACTCTATGCGTCGATCACCCTCTCTGGTGACGCCTTCGCCTCCGACCGTCCCGCATACTGCGGCATGGACCTGAGCGGAACCGTGGCTGTGGTGACCGGCGCGGGTGGCGGCCTCGGCGGCGGGATCGCCCGCGCGTTCGCGGCGGTCGGTGCGGCGGTCGTCGTGCATTACCACAGCAGCGTCAAGGCGGCCGCCGCAGTGGTCGCGGACATCACGGACGGCGGCGGGCGGGCCATCGCGGCCCAGTGCGACGTCACCGATCCCGACGGCTGCGCGGGGCTGATGGCTGCGGCCGTCGAGGCGTTCGGCCGGGTGGACACCGTGGTGGCCAACGCCGGAGCGCAGCCGGTGGCCGAGCTCGCGACGATGTCGGTGCCGCAGTGGCGCGAGGTCGTCGACACCAACCTGACCGGGACCTTCGCCACGGTCCAGGCCGCCGCGTCGGTGCTGGGCGAGCGGGGCGGCGGGGCGATCATCCTGATTGGATCCATCGAGGGAGCACAGCCGGCGTGGTCGCACGCGCACTATTGCGCGTCGAAAGCGGCAGTGCTCCACTTTGCCCGCGTTGCGGCGTTGGAGTACGGCCCGGTCGGCATCCGGGTCAACAGCGTCTCTCCGGGGCTGATCTGGCGCGAGGATCTGGATCGCGACTGGCCCGACGGTGTCGCGCGATTCCGCGCGGCGGCGCCGCTGGGGCGGCTCGGTCGACCGGCCGATGTCGCCAATGCCTGCGTGTTCCTGGCCTCCCCGATGGCTGAGTGGATCACCGGCCACAACCTCGTGGTGGACGGGGGAGTGTCCGCGCACCCGACGTGGTAGCCGTGATTCAGTCCCGGGTGAGCTCGCGGATCCGGGGCGCCGCCTGCGGCCAGCCCGACAGCAGCTCAGCGCGCTGACCGAGCCGGAAGGCCGACCACTCGAACGCCGGAGCCATGGTGGTCCCCACCAACGTCCACTCGCCGAGCGAGCTGGAGCCCTGCCACACCCCGGCGGGCACGATGAGTTGCGGCCGCGCCCCCGCCGTGAGGTTCGGGCCGAGGACAGGGTGCTCGATCTGGCCGTTCGGGTGCAGGAGCAGCAGCCGCAGCGGCGATCCGGCGTACCAGTGGTAGGTCTCCACGGTGTCGAGCGCGTGCAGCGTGGAAAAGTCTGGGGTGATCAGCATGAAGTAGATCGCCGAGCTGTGCGCGTCGGCGTAGGTCCGGCGAAACAGGCCGCCCTCTCGGGCCAGCCGCTGCAGCCCGAGCAGTCGCGCGATCTGTTCGCCCTCGACGCGCGGGCTCACATTCGGTGGCCAGCCCGGCGTGGCCTGAGAGCCGCCATCGTCGTCGCCATGGCGTCCTAATGTATCGGCATGTATCGGCGCCTGACCACAAGACCGGTGGCGGCCAGGATGCAATGTCGGGGGTGAGCCGTGGCAGGTCATCAGCCTTGATGAGCTCAGCTGACGCCCCCCGTGGTCAAGGATCGGGAACGAACGCCGTAGGGTAATTTGACCAGTACGCTGCGTAAAATCGATCAGCAGTAGGCGGATTGGCCTAATGGAGGAAGAAAAGGTACCCATCCGTGACAATTGTTGTGGTCATCGCGGGCATAGTCTTGATTTTTGTCGGACTGGCCATGCTCACACGACTGTTAATACTGTCCATCCAGAAGTCCGAGGTAGCTGAGATCAAGCCCCCTGGGGTATTGAATTGAAGGTCTCCGCCGGGTTGTTCATCGGATTGGTCGTACTCGGTGCAGGGTTTTTTCTATTATTCTTCGGCGCATCCTCCCCTTCATTCGAGAGTAGTGACAACCTATCATCGCCGACCATCACATGAATAGCGGATGCCGTCGGATCCCCGCCGACTTAGTGCGGATCCACCTACAGCTGAGCCCGGCGGCTCATCACATGCCGTGCCTTCCCTTCGAGAGCATGGACAGGGCCGGTTCGCGCGGCTCCACCTCCACGTATCTGGGAAGCTCAATGGTGCTTTCCTCACGGGCCGGGGGCTGATGGGCAATCTTGGGCGCGTATCGCGGTTCCGGCACATCGACCTCCCTTTGTTCTGGCGCGGACCGACCGGCCATTCCCTTCACGGCGCGGCGGGTGGCGGCGAAGATGCCCAATTGCGGCGGTGCGGATTCGGCGCGAAGTGGGTCGTCGGAACCGGTGTTCCCCGGGTGGCGGCTCATCAAGCTCTCCTTCTGGCGTATAAACGCCCCCCGGGATCACCGGAAGAGTAGGGCGTCGGCGGGGTATCGCCAGCCCGATCAGCCGATATTGCGCCACTCGCCGCTCAAGGTTGCTCCATACGCCAATTCCGGTCAGGGTGGCGGTACGGTTCCGGAGAGGAGGTCGGTCAAAAGTGGCCAACGCTGTGTACCCACCGTTGCTGCCGACGCTGCACAGCCCCACCGACGCCGAGGCGCTGCGTTTCGGGTCGCGCCGTCTGACCCACCGGGAGCTCGGCGCGGTGATCGCGTCGCTGTACCCGCGGTTGCGGGGCGCGCGCCAGGTCGCGGTCTGGGCCGCGCCGGAGCTGGAGACCTGCGTGGGCATCGTGGCGGCGCTGGCGGCGGGTGTGCCTGCGGTGCCGGTCAATCCCCGGTTGGGTTCCCGGGAGCTGCACCACGTCGTGTCCGATGCGGCTCCCGACCTCGTGCTCACTGCCCGGGGCGTCGAATTGCCCGGGGAGCTGGACGGGGTGACCCAGTGTGACGTCGAGCTGCGTGACGTCGAGCTGCGGCCCGACGACGAAGCAGTGCCGCCCGAACCGGATCCCGAGGCGCCCGCGCTGATCGTCTACACCTCGGGTACCACCGGGCCGCCCAAGGGTGTGGTGTTGCCGCGACGCGCGCTCGCCGCGGACATCGACGCGCTGGCGCTCGCCTGGGCGTGGACCGCCCGCGACGTGCTGGTGCACGCGCTACCGCTGTTTCATGTGCACGGTCTGGTGCTCGGCGTGCTCGGGCCGTTGCGGCTCGGGGGTGCGCTGCACCACCTGGGCTCCTTCAGCATCGACGGTGTCACGCGGGAGCTGGCCGGTCCGGCGACCATGCTGTTCGGGGTGCCGACGATGTATCACCGGCTGGCCGCGGCCGCCGAACAGGACGCGGGTGTCGCGGCCGCGCTCGGTGCCGCCCGGCTGCTGGTGTCGGGCTCTGCGGCGCTGCCGCCGGCCGACCACCAGCGAATCACTGCGGTCACCGGCGCGCAGGTGGTCGAGCGCTACGGGATGACCGAGTCGCTGATCACCTGTGGGGTGCGGGTCGACGGGCCACGCCGGCCGGGCACGGTGGGGCCGGCGCTGGACGGAGTGCGGCTGCGGCTGGTGGACGAGCAGGGTGAGGAGATCACCGACGAGGAGACTATCGGAGAGATCGAGGTGGCCGGCCCCACCCTGTTCCTCGGTTACCTCAATCGGCCGGACGTGACTGCGCAGGCCATGCGCGACGGATGGTTTCGCACCGGCGACCTGGCCACCCTCGGCCCGGACGGTTACCTGCGGGTGGTCGGGCGACGGGCCACGGATCTGATCAAAAGCGGTGGATACAAGATCGGCGCGGGGGAGATCGAGAACGTGCTGCTGGAGCACCCCGGGGTCGCCGAGGTGGCGGTCACCGGGGAGCCGGATCCCGATCTCGGCGAGCGGGTGGTGGCCTGGGTGGTCGCTGCCTGCGATCCGCCGCCCGCCGGCCAGGAGCTTGCTGCGCACGTGGCGGGGTTGCTCGCCCCGCACAAGCGACCTCGGGTGGTGCATCTGCTCCCTGAGCTGCCGCGCAATGAGATGGGCAAGGTCTGTAAAGGTGAGTTGCGTCCGGCCGGTGGTTGAGTCCGGGTTGGGCACGTGGGGCGGACACGGCGTGCACGAGGGACGGACACGGCGTGCATGAGAGGCGGACACGCTGGGCATGGGGGGCGGACACGGCGTGCATGGGGGGCGGACACGCGGGGTAGGGTGGCGGGCTTTGGTTCGCCGGATCTTACGGGGGCGACTAGTGGGTGCAGAGCGTGCGGTGGGATTGTTGCTGGGGGTTGCCGCTGATGCGGCGCTCGGGGATCCGGGGCGTCATCATCCGGTAGCAGCGTTCGGTTGGCTTGCCATCAATGCTGAGCGGGCCTGCTACGCCGACCACCGGCTGGCCGGGGTGGCTTACACCGCCGCGCTCGTGGGCGGCGCGGCCACCGTCGGCAGCCTGGTGGAATGGGCGGGGCGCGGGCGGGGCGCGGTGCGGGTCGCCGGCACTGCGCTGGCCACCTGGGCTGTGCTCGGGGGTGCCTCGCTGGCCAAGGAAGGCGCCGCGATGGCCCGCGAGCTGGACGCCGGTGACCTCACCGCCGCCCGGGCCCGGTTACCGCACCTGTGCGGGCGCGATCCGGACCAGCTCGACGCGGCAGGCATGGCTCGGGCAAGCGTGGAATCGATCGCCGAGAATACCTCCGACGCGGTCGTCGCGCCGCTGGTCTGGGGTGCGGTGGCCGGGGTGCCCGGACTGCTGGCCTACCGGGCGGCCAACACCCTGGACGCCATGGTCGGGTACCACTCGGCGCGACACCAGCGGTTCGGCTGGGCCTCGGCCCGGCTCGACGATGTGGCCAACCTGCTGCCCGCTCGGGTGGCTGCGGCGTTGACCGTGCTCTGCGCGCCCCTCGTGGGTGGCTCGGCGCCGGGGGCATGGCGGGCCTGGCGCTGCGACGCGGCGGCCCATCCCAGCCCCAACGCCGGGCAGATCGAGGCCGCCTTCGCGGGCGCGCTGGAGATCCGGCTGGGGGGGCGAACGGTCTACCCCCACGGCACCCAGCAGCGACCGGTGCTCGGGGACGGCCGCACGCCTGACGCCGGAGATCTCACCCGCGGGGTCGAGCTGTCCCGGGTGGTCGGCGTGGTGGCCGCGGCACTGATCGCGGCGCTGGCTGCGCTGTGGGGGCGGCGGCGCTGAGCGTCGCCAAGCGGCGTGGCTAAGCGCTCAGACCGATCGACCATACCGGTCAACGAGCGCGGTCAATGGCTCCGCCGGGTCATGCGGATCATCGATGTCATCCCGATGGGCCGTCCGGCGCTCCCTGGTGGCTTCCTGCCAGGCGAAGTACATCAGCCCCAGGGGGGCCATCGCCCCGAAGGCCAGCCACTGCAGCGCGTAGGCGAAGTGCGGTCCGGAGCTCAGCTGCGGCAGGGGCAGGGGAGACAGCACACCCGGCGACGAGTCGACCAGCTCTACGTAACCCGGCTCCAGCGTGAGCCCGCCAGCGGCACCCACGGTGCCTGAATTCGCCGCGTACACCTGCCGGTGGCCGTCCTGGACGACGACCTCGCCACCCTGGCGGTCCGCCTCATCACTGCGCAGCCGGCCGGTGACCGTCACTTCCCCCTCGGGCACCGCGGGGTACACGGGCACCCGCACTCCGTCGGCTGGACGGAGATAACCGCGGTTTACCAGCACAACCGAGCCGTCGAGCAGCCGTAGGGGGACCAGCACCTCGAATGCCGGTTCACCCTGCACGGTCCGCAGCCGGGCGATGACCTCGGCCTCGGGCAGGTAGCGCCCGGTGACCTGGACCTGGCGCCACTCGGTGCCCGCTGCGGGGGCCTGGCCGGGGGTCAGCATGGCGCGCAACGGCTGCGGCGCGGCGGTGAACGACTCTTCGATGGCGGCATTGCGCGCCTCACGCTGCTCACCACGGTGGAACTGCCACGGCGCGAGCAGGGTGAACGCGAGGACGGCGAAGCCCGCCACCGCCACCGTCAGCGCCACCCACCCGGGGCGCAGCAGAAACCGCCACCGCACCCCACCACGGTATCCGGTATTCACCGCAATGCAGCGCGCGCCGCGGTGGCCGCGCCGGCTCCGTAGCCACCGCCGAACAGCACCGCGTGCACCAACAGCGGGAACAGTTGATGCAGCGGGATGCGCGCCTGCCAACCGGTGGCCAGCGGCGCGGCGCTCTGATAGCCGGCGAGCACCCGGTCCAGATGCGACTGGCCGAACAGGGCCAGCATCGCCAGGTCGGTCTCCCGGTGCCCGCCGTGCGCGGCCGGGTCGAGCAGCCACGCCCGCCCGTCGGCACCGGCATGCACGTTGCCCGACCACAGGTCGCCGTGCAACCGGGCCGGTGGTTCGGCCGGTCCGGCCAGCTCCTCGACCTGTTCGCAGACCCGCTGCACCGCGTTGGCCCCGGCCTGGTCGATCGCCCCACGGTCCCGGGCGAGACGCAGGTAGGGCAGTACCCGGTGCTCGGCGTACCACTGCGGCCACCGCCGGCCGGTGACGTTGGCCATCGGGGCTCTGCCGATCCACGCCTGCCGCAGCCCTTCCGGGGGTGGGGCGCCGAAGGCGGGCGCACCCGTGGCGTGCAGCGCGGCCAGCTCACCGCCGAGCCGTTCGGCGGCCACCGGGTTCAGCCGGCCCACCGGTATGTACTCGGTGACCAACCACTGGCTGCCCAAACCGTGCACCTGGGGCACCGGCGGCCCACCCGGCACCCGCAGCCAGCGCAGTCCGGCGGCTTCCGCCTCGGCCTGCCCGGATTCCCCGTGCTTGGCCACCACGGTGCGCCGGTCGGCCAGCTCGACCACCCAGATCCCACCCCGGGCCACCGCGGTCCGTACCGGTTGCCCGGTGATCGCGGTGACTGCCTCGGCGGCCTCGCTCACAGCCGCTCTCGCACCCACGCCAGCAACCCCGGTACCGCGGCGCGCACCATGGCGAGAACCTCGTCGA
Organism: Pseudonocardiaceae bacterium; assembly: GCA_050700515.1. Lineage (GTDB taxonomy): Bacteria > Actinomycetota > Actinomycetes > Mycobacteriales > Pseudonocardiaceae. The sequence continues at coordinate 7,694 of JBOHHD010000670.1, read as the reverse complement.
ACCCGCGCTTCCCGCCTATGTAGTAGGGGTCGGGCACGTCCAGATCCCGCCCGGCCACCGGGTCGAACGATCGCAACAGCACCACCCGTTCCGCATCGCCAGTCAACCGGCGCAGCACGGCGAGATGCTCGGAGTCCAGCGCGACCAGCAGATCGGCGGAGAGGTGCTCCGCGCCGAGCTGAGCGGCGACGTGCGCGCAGTCGTAACCGGCCCGGCGCAGCGTGTCCGCCGCGCGCCGGTCTGCGGGGCCACCGACATGCCAATCGCCGATACCTGCGCTACTCACCCGCACCCGGCGGTCCAGACCTTCCCGGCGTAGCACGTCGGTGAAGACGACCTCGGCCATCGGGGAACGACAGATGTTCCCGGTACAAACGAAGCAGACGTGAACGCCCGGTGGTTCCGAGTCGCTGGTACGCACGCCACACAGTCTGGCTGATCAGCCTATTCGCGCGCCGAGGAGTACCGCATGTCCACTGTCGAGGAGAACAAGAAGATCGCCGTCCACCGCCTGGATCTGATCAGGGGGCACAAGGTCGAGGAGCTCGGCGCGCTGACCGCCCCGGACTGGACGATGCACGACTCGGGCGTGCGAGACGATCGGGTATGACCACCGGCTTCGTGATTCCCGATCCCACGGTGCTCTACCGGGTCCGCGACGGAGTGTACGCACCGGATCTGCTGATCGCCGCGGTTGCGGAGTTCGACCTGTTCTCCTGGCTGGCCCGCCACGAGCCGGTGACCGCGGCGCAGCTGTGCGCCGAATTGGGCATGGCCGCCCGGCCCGCCGATGTGCTCCTGACCTACTGCGCGGCACTCGGGCTGGTCGATCGCGATCTCTGTCGCGGTGACGAGGTGACCACAACTGCGCTGGCTCGCACCCATCTGGTGCAGGGTTCCTCCTTCGATTTGCGGGCCTATTACGGGTCCCTGAGCGAGCGACCGGCCTGCCGCGAGCTCGCCGAGGTACTGCGCACCGGGGTTCCGGCAGCCTGGGCCAGCGCCGCTACCTCAGCCGAGGCGGGGGCCGAGGGCGTCACGCCACCTCAGCCGGACTGGTCCGCCCGGTTGGCTCAGGTCGATTTCGCCCGTCGCATCACCACTGCCATGGACGCCCGCGGCGCCTTCCTCGCTCCAGCACTCGCCGCCGTCCTCGACGACCTCCCGGCCCAGAGGGTGCTCGACGTGGGCGGCAGTTCGGGGAGCTATGCCTGCGCCCTGCTCGATCGGCGCCCCGGTACCCGGGCGGCGGTGTTCGAACGTGCGCCGGTCGATGCGGCAGCCCGGATTCTGCTCGCCGAGCGGGGCTACGACCAGCGATGTGAGGTCCTCACCGGCGACATGTTCACCGACGCGTTGCCTGCCGGCTATGACCTGCACCTGTACTCCCACGTGCTGCACGACTGGGACGCCGAGCGCGTCACGGCACTGCTGGCCGCCTCCTACGCCGCCCTGCCCCCGGGAGGATGGTGGGTCGATCACGACACCCACCTCGACGCCGACAAGCGCGGGCCGCTGCCGGTGGCCGAGTACTCGGTGCTGTTGATGCACTCCACCCCAGGCAGGTGCTATTCGGTCGCCGAACTCACCGAGATGGCCCAGCAGGTCGGCTTCGTCGACCTCGAACATCGCTGCACCGCTGGAGATCGCAGCGTGGTCCTCGCACGCAAGCCCGACTGATCGGTTGTTCACCAGCACCCGCTAGCGTCCGGGTGCGATGGATGACCTGCTGTGCCACCACGGCGATGTCGACGCCGCACCGGGGCTGCTCGACTTCGCGGTCAACGTCCGAGGCGACGGGCCGCCGGCATGGTTGCGGGAGCGACTGGTCGCCGCGCTGGATGGGCTGGGCCGGTACCCGTCGGCGGCTCAGGACGCCGCCGCGCGCGCCATGGTGGCCACCCGGCACGGTCGCGACCCGGCCGAGGTACTCGTGCTCAGCGGTACGGCGGAGGGTTTCACGTTGCTGCCCGCGCTGGCGCCCCGATACGCCGCGGTGGTGCATCCCTCGTTCACCGAACCTGAGGTGGCGCTGCGACGGGCAGGCATTCCCGTCATCCGCGTACCCACCGACAGCGCGCACCAATTGCGACCCGAACGGGTGCCCGCCAAGGCTGATCTGGTGGTGCTCGGCAACCCCACCAACCCGACCTCGGTGCTGCACCCTGCTCACGTGATACGCGGGCTGGCCCGTCGCGGGCGGGTGCTCGTGGTGGACGAGGCGTTCGCCGATGCGGTACCGGGGGAGTCGGAGTCGCTGGCGTCCGAGCGCACCATCCCCGGCCTGCTGGTGCTGCGCAGTCTCACCAAGACCTGGGCACTGCCCGGGCTGCGCGCCGGATATGCGCTGGGGGCACCCGAGCTGCTCGCCCGACTGGCCGCACCGCGCCCGCCATGGCCGGTCAACAGCCTGGCACTGGAGGCCGTACGCGCCTGCAACACCCCGGCCGCCGTGGCCGAGGCCCGGACCGCGGCAGTGCAGACCGCGCGGCACCGGGAGTGGATGATCGCCCGCTTGGCTGAGCTGCCCAACCTCACCGTGCACCAGCCGGCGGCGGCGCCCTACCTGCTCCTGCGGGTGCCGCACGGCGATCGGGTCCGGGCCACGCTGCGGGACACCGGCATTGCGGTCCGGCGTGCTGATACGTTCCCCGGCCTGTCGCCCGATCACCTCCGGGTCGCGGTCCGGTCTCCCGAGCTCGCCGCGGTGCTCGTGGCCAGGCTGCGTGCGGCGCTCACCGTGGCGGAGGCAGTGCGATGACCACGACGGTGCGGGGGGTGATCACCGCGCTGGAGGCCGCCTATCCACCCGCGCTGGCCGAGAGCTGGGACGCGGTGGGACTGGTCTGCGGCGATCCGACCGAACCGGTTCAGCGGGTGCTGGTGGCGGTCGACCCGGTCACCGAGACGGTCGAGGAGGCGGTGGAGCAGGACGCGCAGTTGCTCGTCACCCACCATCCGCTGCTGTTGCGGGGAGTGCACGGGGTGCCCGCCGATGACCCCAAGGGCGCTCTGGTGCACCGGCTGGTGCGGGCCGGGATCGGACTGTTCTGCGCGCACACCAACGCCGATGCGGCGAATCCTGGGGTGTCCGACGCCCTGGCCCACGCGCTGGGATTGCGGGTCACCGGCCCCCTGTCCGCCCGACCCCTCGAGGGGCGGCCGCCCTCTTCGGCCGGGCTGGGCCGGATCGGCGAGCTGGCCCAGCCCGAATCGCTGCGCACCTTCACCAATCGGGTACGTGCTGCGCTGCCCCCGACGATGGGGGGAGTTCGCGCCGGGGGTGATCCGCACCGCCCGGTGCGCACCGTGGCGGTCTGCGGGGGAGCGGGGGACTCCTTGCTGGCTGAGGCGCGCCGCGCCCGCGTCGACGTGTTCGTCACCGCCGACCTGCGTCACCACATCGTGTCTGAATATCTGGCCGCTGATGGTCCCGCACTGGTGGATGTCGCACACTGGGCGAGCGAGCACCCGTGGTGCGCACAGGCGGCGTCAGTGGTGTCCTCCGCGCTCGGCGGTACGGTCGACGTCCGCGTATCACAGCGCCGTACCGATCCCTGGACGATCGGCTCGGCCGAACCATCTGGGAGGTCGCCGCGGTGAATGCTGATCCGGCCGCGCAACGTCGGCTGCTGGACCTGGCCGAGGTGGACGCCGAACTCGCCCGCGTCGCGCACCGGCGCCGGTCGTTGCCCGAGCTGGCCGAGGCCGAGCAGATCCAGCAGGAGCTGCGGACCGCGCGGGACGCTCTGGTCGGCACCGAGACCGTCGCCTCGGATCTGGACCGCGAGATCCGCAAGCTGGAGGCCGAGGTCGACCAGGTGCGGGCCCGCGAGGACCGCGACCGCCGGTTGCTCGACTCCGGGTCGATCAGCTCTGCCAAGCATCTGGAGGATCTGCAACACGAATTGGCCACCCTGCAACGGCGCCAGACGATCTTGGAGGATGACCTGCTCGACGTGATGGAGCGCCGTGAGGCCACCGGCGCCGACATCGACCGCAGCCGGGGGGTGCTGACCGAGATCGAGCAGCGGTTGGCCGACGCCACCACCCGCCGCGACGACGCGCTGGGTGACCTGGCATCCATTGAGGCGCGACGGCTCGGCGAGCGCAGTGCCCTGCTCGCCGACCTGCCCGAGGATCTGGTAGCGCTCTACGAGCGGATCCGCGCCCAGAAGGGAACCGGTGCGGCGCTGCTTCGCCAGCGGCGTTGCGGCGCCTGCCGGTTGGAGCTGGACCGCATCGCGATCCGCGCGCTGCTCGATGCCGCACCCCAGGAAGTGCTGCGCTGCGAGGAGTGCGGGGTGTTGCTGGTGCGCACGGCCGAATCCGGTCTGGCGGGGTCCGCGAAGTGACCCGGCGCGTCATCATCGAGGCCGACGGTGGCTCGCGTGGCAACCCCGGCCCGGCCGGGTGCGGGGCAGTGGTGCGCGACGCGGACACCGGGGAACTGCTCGCCGAGGTATCCGAGGGATTGGGCGCCACCACGAACAACGTCGCGGAGTACTCCGGTCTCATCGCCGGCCTGCGGGCCGCGGTCCAGCAGGGCGCGCAGAGCGCCGAGGTGCGGCTGGACTCCAAACTGGTCGTGGAGCAGATGAGCGGTCGGTGGCAGATCAAGCAGCCGCACCTGAAGCCGCTGGCCAGTGAGGCAGCCGCCCTGGCCCGCCGGCTCGGCGACGTCCGCTACACCTGGGTGCCCCGGGCCCGCAACGCCCACGCCGACCGGCTGGCCAACGAGGCGATGGATACCCAGGCCGGCAGCACCCGCAAGCCCAAGCCGGGCGCCGATCCTGATGCCGATCCCAACCCCGGCGCCGCTCGCAACCCCGGTGCCGTCGGCGACCCCGCAATGCAGACCGCACCACCAGCGAACTGGACCGGCGCCACCGGCACTCCGACCCGATTGTTGCTCCTGCGGCACGCCCAAACCGAGTACTCCGCCCAGCGCCGCTACTCCGGGCGTCGGGATCTGCCGCTCACCGAACTGGGGCAGCGCCAGGCCGCCGCCGCGGCCACCCGGTTGTCCAGCACCGCCGGGGTGGCTGCGGTGATCAGCTCTCCCACCCTGCGGGCCAACCAGACCGCCAAACCCGTCGCCGATGCGCTGGGTGTCCCTCTGTTAGTCCACGACGGCCTGATCGAGACCGACTTCGGCGCCTGGGAGGGCCTGACCTTCGCCGAAGCCCGGGACCGAGATCCCGACCTGCACACCCGCTGGATCACTGACACCTCAGTGGCCCCTCCAAAGGGCGAGAGCATGGACACCGTCCACCGCCGAGTTCGCCAGACCCGTGACCAACTGATCACCGAACACGGCGCCGCCACCCTGATCCTCATCACCCACGTCACCCCCATCAAGGCACTACTGAGAATGGCACTTGATGCCGGTCCCTCCCTGCTACACCGCCTCCACCTGGACCTGGCTTCCCTCTCCATCGCCGAGTTCTACCCCGACGGCCCCGCCTCAGTCCGCCTAGTCAACGACACCTCCCACCTCCCCTAACCCCACCCCGGCGTGTCCTGCGCTGGTGCCCAGTGTGTCCTGCACCCATGCCCGGTGTGTCGCGCGCTGATGTGCGGTGTGTCTGCGCCCGGTGCGCGCTCCGGTCAACCAGAAGGTAGACCGACACGGCAGCAGGCGCGACGTCCGCGATGACTATGGCACTACTCTCCCCGATCAGGCCCTTATCAGGTTGGAAGTAAGCAGCGTACAGAAGGCAAGTCGAACGAGAGCGAGTTTGGCACGACAACCCCTGACTCTGGTTCCCCCGAAAAAGGTGAATGAACGCCTTCGAGCGACTCTTTACATAGTGGTAGCAGGGGTGACTTCGTAGCTGTAGGCATAGTAGCGACACTCTTGACTTTTCTCTTTCTGGGAGCGATCGGTCAGACATTCGCTCCTCATGGGTCGACGATGGACTTGTTAATAGACGTCGCGTGGAGCGCCGCGTTCGGCGTAAGCTTAGTGCTCACTTACCTGGCCTGAAAGCCAGTGGATTCAGGAATTTTAGGCGTGTGCAATTAAAGACGTTATACAATATCTTGTTCGATGAGTTTGTTCTTGGTGCCCATGGGCTAGGTCAGCTCGCCTCAAGCCTGGGGGCAGCAGCCGGAAGCCTCGTGGTGATCTCGGCCGTCGCCAATGAGCCGATACCTAATGAGAAGGTGATAGCTCAGTTTGCGATCGGTGCAGTCCTTGGTGGCTAAGCAGATTCACGCGCCGCAGCGATGGGACTGTAAGGGTGCGCATCAATCGCATGAATGTGAAAATGAAGGAATTGGGTAGGGAGATTGATGTGTCAAGCAAGAAGCTGGCGGCGGCGGATCGAACCCTTCGGGAATTGACCGTGACCTGGGTGTGAAGTTCCGGGCGTGGGCCAACCAGCGTACCGTTGATGACGAGATCGCCAAAATTACTAAAGCAATCCCGAGGTGGTTAGAAATATACGTGGAGCTCAAGTCGAGGAGCAACGTCGAGTGACTTGGTTTCAGATCACCTCCCTCGTCATCAGTTTTGCCCTTGGGTATGTTGTGAATCTCACTTCTGGAGGCGTAGAAGAATGGCTTCAACGATTTTTTGGCTGATTCCTGTCCGGCGCAATTCGGAGAGTCGTGTCGTAGGGGTGGCGAGGAGCCCCTCGTGCTCACGTTGAATGCCTTGCTGGGTAGTAGAGGCCAAGAATGGCAACACTCCTTGGTCTCCAAACAACTCGCGTTCGACAGAATGCTATTGTCACGATTGAATAGGCTGGCGTGGAGAAGATCAGCTGATGTAGGGATCCGGCCGCCGTTGGAGTCCATGCTGGATGCGGAGCCGAGCAGAGGGGTGGATGTTCAGTTTGTCCAGACTGTGGGGTTCGACCCAGCGCACTTGTTTAGATTCGCTACTCGGCGTGAGTTGGCCGCAAATAGGGCGGGCACGGAAGCAGATAGAGAACTCCTGGCGAACTTCGCCATCGTCGTAGGCGATGACGTGGCGGGGGTCGGAGTAGATGCCGATCAGGCCAGTGACCTTGACGTCGAGTCCGGTTTCCTCGCGGACCTCGCGGACGGCGGCTTCGGTGCAAGTCTCACCCACTTCCTGAGCGCCGCCGGGGACTGCCCACAGTTCGTTATCGGTGCGTTGGATCATCAGCACCCGGCCCGCATCGTCGAGGGCGACGGCGGCGACTGCCACGATGAGACTGTTGGCTCGCGGGACGGCATGATCGTCGTAGTAGTCGGTCTTGGGCACGCCTCCTGACTACCACTTTGGGGGCTTGGCTGTCTCCCACACCCGGTCGAAGCTTTGCGCATAGGTCTCGAACAAACACCCGGCCGAGAGCCGCCCTAGGTGTAGCGCTGGGGCGTGTGGCGCAGGGATGCCGTACACGTGCGGGTTGACGATCATCTCGTCGTCGTAGCGGTAGATCGAGTTGTACAGCGTGGTGCCATGACAGCGGACCTCGCTGCCTGGGGCGCCGTCGAGCTTGCTGAAGAACGCCAGAGCATTGCGATCTTCGCAGATATTAGCGGCTCTTCCGATGCCTTCATCGGTGCTGCGTCGCTGGACCTCGCGACTGTCCGGGTCACCGAGCAGCAGTCGGACCCTGCCGCCGTCGGCGCCCTTCGCGCGGAGCGCGGGCACGAAAGCCGGGTTCTCGGTGAGGAACATGCCGACGTAGACCAGCACGTCGATGCGGGTGGTGGCC
>JBOHHD010000669.1:0-3589 GCA_050700515.1 Pseudonocardiaceae bacterium | reverse complement strand
GCGTGGGCCTGGCCGGTGTCCACCTGCTGGTGGGCGAGTGAGAAACCGGCCGGGTTCGTTCCGGGGAATCCCCCTCCCAACGGGACGAACCCGGCCGGTGTTTCCCGAAGTTAGTAGTGAGAGGAGTCCGGGATGGCGCAGGGGTCGGAGTATTGGTTCGCGTGCAGTGATGCCTCGGGGCGTCAGATGCGGGGTGCGGTGCTGGTCCGCGACGGTGAGCTGGTTGTGGTGCTGCCCCAGTCAGGAAGTGCGTCGTTCGCGGACCTTGGGCAGGCGCGGGAGTTCAGCTCGGTGCTGGCGGCAGGGATCGAGGAGCTGCACGCCCAGCACGCGAGGCGGCCCTGGTCGTGGTGACCAGAAGGGCGAGGGGGACGACCGCCCATGCGGCTCCAACTGGGTGTGCACCTCCGTGGCGGCGCTTCCCCAGAGGGCTACACGATCCGTTGGCGGCGTGGCGACCGGACCGCGCACATCCTGCCCGGCAACCAGGTCGGCAGCCACGTGGTTGCGGTGTGCTTGCCACGGTGGACGTTCCTCCACAAGGGTGGATCGACGTCAGCCATATCCGGGCACACGGTCAACGCTGGCTGGCCACCCGAAGCGGCCGGAAAACCCGGAGGGGACCAGGGGAAACAGTTGGTGAACACTTCACGTCGGAGTCCGGCCGGTGCCCGTCCTGCCAGGCAGCAACGCGGTGACCGCGCGGGGCGGTCGCGGCTTCCTGTTCGAGTGGGTGGCGTTGTGCAGGGTGCACGACGGTGGCGTCATCCTGGTCGAGGGCGACTACATCCAGCACGGTCGTGTGATCGTCGGCGACGTGGCGGACACGATCACCCGACTGATCGACACCGGGTACCTGGCGCTGGGCACACCCGACCCCAGAGGGCACCGCACAGTCTGCGTCACCGCGACCGGACAAACCCGCTGCGCCGAACTACAGCACCCCGATGATCGCCAACTCCCCAAGACAGAAGGGAACTGAACCAGTGCGGAAATCGGACGCGGCTGTCCACGAAACGCTGCCGTCATGAATGCGAACAATCCCGACCTGGCAAAAGCGCTTCAGTTGATCGAATGCGTCAAGCTACGACCTCGCCCGCAACGCCCATCTTACAGCCTGATACCCAGAAGCTGCCCTTAAGCTAACCCAAACCTCACAGTTGACTCGATCATGACAGTCGTGCCGCCCAAGCCTTCTAACCCGCCGGCACACCTGGGTGGGGGAGAGAGTCCGCCGACCTGGCGCTTACACTCGGGCACAGGACGTCCGTGATCGGGTCCACGAGCGAGGGAGCACCGATGGCCAGCCGATCCGGGGGAAAGCCCAGCAGCGACAACGCCGCGGACGTGATCGTCGTCGGCGCGGGTCCCGCGGGCTCGACGGCCGCCGCATACCTGGCCCGGGCCGGACTCGACGTGCTGCTGTTGGAGAAGTCCACGTTCCCCCGGGAGAAGGTGTGCGGCGACGGGCTCACCCCGCGCGGGGTGAAGCAACTGATCGACCTGGGCATCGACACCAGCACCGAGGCGGGCTGGCTGCACAATCGGGGCCTGCGGGTGGTGGGCGGGGGACTGACCCTGGAGCTGCCCTGGCCCGAGCTGGCCAGCTTCCCGCCCTACGGCGCGGTACGCCCGCGCCAGGACTTCGACGAGATGCTCGTCCGACATGCCGAGAAGGCCGGTGCCCGGCTGCACGAGCGCAACACGATCACCGAGGCGATCACCGACGAGCGCACCGGGTGGGTCGTGGGCGTGCGCGGCAAGCGGGGCTCGGACAGACAGCCGGTCGAGTACCGCGCCCCGCTCACGCTGGCGTGCGACGGGGTCAGCGCGCGGCTCGCGCTGAGCTTGGGGATGGACAAGCGCGAGGACCGTCCGATGGGGGTGGCGGTGCGCCGTTACTATACCAGCCCCCGCACGCACGACGACTTCCTGGAAAGCCACCTGGAGCTGTGGGATCGCAGCGATCCGCGCAACGAGAAGCTGTTGCCCGGCTACGGCTGGATCTTCGGCATGGGCGACGGAACGTCCAACGTCGGTCTCGGCATCCTGTCCACCTCCAAGGCCTACGGCAAGACCGACTACCGAGCGTTGCTGCGCTCCTGGTTGGACGGCACTCCGCAGGAGTGGGGCTTCCGTGAGGAGAACGCCACGGGGAAGGTGGGCGGTGCGGCCCTGCCGATGGGCTTCAACCGCACCCCGCACTACCATGGCGGCCTGCTGCTGGTGGGGGATGCGGGGGGCATGGTCAACCCGTTCAACGGCGAGGGCATCGCCTATGCCATGCAGTCCGCCCGGCTGGCCGCCGAGTGCAGTGTGCAGGCGATGGCCCGACGGGCGGGGCCCGGGCGAGAGCATGCACTGCGTCGCTATCCGATGGTGTTGCGGGACGAGCTGGGGGGCTACTTCCGGTTGGGCAACGCGTTCAGCCGGTTGATCGGGCACCCGGCGGTCATGCGGACCGCCACCCGCTACGGCATGCCCCGCACCACGCTGATGCGTTTCGTGCTCAAGCTACTGGCTAACCTCTACGACAGCAGGGAGGGCGATGCGATGGATCGCGTGATCAGCGCGATGACCCGTCTTGCGCCCAGTGCATGATCATCGATGTCGCGCGTTTTAGGTTAGCCTCAGTGCAGCGCGTAACCAGCTCGCACGTAGGGTAGGCCGGACGTCGCTGAGACGGGAAGGAAGGGACGCAAGTGCTGCAGCCCTACGTCCCCTTGTTACTGATGTTCCTGTTGGGGGGTGGGTTCGCCTTATTCGCCGTGGTCGCCGGACCGCGCATCGGGCCACGCCGGTACAACAAGGCAAAGCTCGATGCCTATGAGTGCGGCATCGAGCCCTCCCCGCAACCGGTGGTCGGTGCCGGCCGGATGCCGGTGGCCTACTACCTCACCGCGATGTTGTTCATCCTGTTCGACATCGAGATGGTCTTTTTCTACCCGTTCGCGGTTTCTGCTGACGCGCTCGGGTTGTTCGGTCTGGTGGAGATCGGACTTTTCGTCGTGACACTCGGCTTCGCCTACGCCTATGTGTGGCGGCGCGGCGGGTTGGACTGGAACTGATATGGGACTCGAGGAGAAGCTGCCCAGTGGGATTCTGCTGACCAGTGTGGAAAAGCTGGTCAACTGGACCCGTAAGTCGTCACTGTGGCCCGCCACGTTCGGATTGGCCTGCTGTGCGATCGAGATGATGACGACCGGAGCGCCCCGCTACGATCTGGCCCGCTTCGGTATGGAGGTCTTTCGCGCCTCCCCGCGCCAGGCCGACCTGATGATCGTCGCGGGCCGGGTGAGCAACAAGATGGCCCCGGTGCTGCGCCAGATCTACGACCAGATGCCCGAGCCCCGCTGGGTGCTCGCGATGGGCGTGTGCGCCAGCTCCGGCGGCATGTTCAACAACTACGCGATCGTGCAGGGCGTCGACCACGTCGTGCCCGTCGACATGTACCTCCCGGGCTGCCCGCCCCGCCCGGAGATGCTCATGGACGGGATCATCAAGCTGCACGAGAAGATCATCGCCGGCGAGCCCCGCACCGCCCTGACGCTGCCGTCGCTGCCGTCGGGGCCGTCGGCCGGGCGCAAGA
>JBOHHD010000668.1:0-4278 GCA_050700515.1 Pseudonocardiaceae bacterium | reverse complement strand
GTCGTCGTCGGGGTGGCCACTGCGGCGTTCGGTGAGCCCGTCGGTGTAGAGCAGCAGGGTGCTGCCCGGTGGCAGCCGCACCTGCATGCCGTACCGGTCGGAGTCCGGTTGCGCTCCGAGTACCAGGCCCTTCGCCTCGCTGAGCAGCCTGCTCTGCCCGTCGCGGTCCATCAGCAGGGGTGGTGGGTGCCCGGCGTTGGCCCAATACAGCATGTGTCCGGCCCCGGACCGCCGGATCCGGCCGTAGAGCAGGGTGGTGAAGCTGGTCACGTGCAGGCCGCTGGCCAGCCGGTCCAGCCGGGTCACGACCTCCTCCGGAGTCCCGCCGGTGTCCACTGCCAGCGCGCGGAGCATGCTGCGCAGCTGCCCCATGGTGGCTGCGGCGGCCATGTCGTGGCCCACCACGTCGCCGATGACCACCGCGAGGTCCCCGCCGGGTAGCAGGAACGCGTCGTACCAATCGCCGCCCACCTCGGCGTCCTGGCCTGCCGGGCGGTAACAGGCAGCCAGCTGCAGACCGGGCACCTGGGGCGGGTCGGTGAGCATGCTGCGCTGCAACGCCAGCGCGTGTTCCCGGGTGCGCTGGTAGGCCAGCCCATGGCCGATCGCGACGCTGGCCCGCATGCCGATCTGCGCCAGCAGCGTCAGGTCGTCATCGGTGTAGCTCGATCGATGACGGAAGGCGAACAGTGCCGCGACGGCCATCACCTGCCCCCCCGTGATCACCGGCACCGTGACGATGGTGTGCACACCTTGGCTGCGGATCAGCTCGGCAATCCCCACCTGGCTCGTCCAGTCCGGCAGGTCGGGGGAAGTGAACCTGGTGCGTACCGGACGACCGGTGGCGACGGCGTCGGTCAGCATGTTCGTCCCCGGCCAGGACAGATTCGCCTGGGGTGTGGTCGGTAGCGCGATACCCTGCGGGCCCGCGGCGGTGATCCTCGTGGTGCGCACCGGCAGCCGCGGGCGCAGGCCGACCGGAAGGGGTTCATCCAGCAGGTGCACGGTGCACACGTCCGCCAGCGCGGGGATCACCGAGCGGGCCAGCGCGTCGAGTTCGGTTTGCGGGTCCAGGCTGCGGTTCACCGCGGCGGTGGCCCTGGCCACCGCCTCCTGCCGGTCGGCGCGGGTCTGCACCGCATGGCGGGCTCGGACCTGCGCCGTGACGTCCGCGGCCACGACGAGCACACCGTGGGGCGCGTCGCCCTCGGCGGCGATGACCGAACAGGACAGGTCGAGATAACGCCGCCCGCTGCCGTCCTGGACGGGGCGACCCTCCTCCTGGGCGCGGTAGGTCCTCCCGGTGATCAGCACCCGATCCAGCACCTCGAAGAATCCCTGAGCCGCCAGCTGGGGATACGCTTGGCGGCTGGGTACTCCGGCGGGCGCCTCACCGAAGATCTTCCGGTAAACGGGATTGAGATATTCGACGATATGGTCGGGACCCCGAGTCACCCCGACCGCCACCGGGGCCGCGTCGAACGCGTCCAGCAGCCGATTGTGGTGGTCCAGACCCTGGTACAGGTCCACTTCGCTGGTCACCGATCGGGCCAGGGTCTCCAGCGCGATCCGGTCCTGGCTGGACCACTTCCGGGGTTTCAGGCCGACTGCGCACAGGCTGCCGATCACCCGGCCACTGGTGTCCCTGATCGGCGTCCCGGCATAGCTGACCAGCCCGAATCGGGCGCATGCCGGGTGTGCGGCGTACAGTAGATCGCTGCGGGCATCGTCGACCAGTAAGGATTCGCCGAGGGCGACCACCACCGGGCACAGCGTGCTGTCCAGGGAGATCTCGCGGGATGCCTCGGACAGCTCACCCACCCCGTGGGTCCCAGCGGCGAACAGCGTCTGCCCGACAATGCTCACCAGAGCGACCGGGCTGGCGAGCACCATCGCGGTCAGCCGAGCGAGCCGGTCGAAGGCAGGTCGCGGCGCGCTGCCCAGTGCTCGGACGTCACGTACGGCGGCCAACCGGGTGGGGTCGGCGAGCGCATCGTCCGCTTTCGGCATTCAGCTGACATTAGAGTGGCCCGGCGCAGCGGCCAATCACCCGAACGCCCCGTCAACACCTTGATCGGGTTCTTGGCGGAGCCCGGTTCTGGATACGCTATACCAGCGAGTACTTCATCGCTGGGCTGGCCGAGCTGCGCACCCTCTCCCAGCGATGGTGCGTTACCGGGAGGGTGAGCTATACAGCCACTCTGCCGGTCGGTGATCAGACCGTGGCGGTGCTGATCGGTTGGCTCGATGCCGAGCGGACCCGCCGGGGTGCCCATGCCGGGGCAGGCACTGATCAGCCACGACCAAGCGGTCCCGATGCTGCGCTGCTCCCACGTCAGCATCAATGGCACCCTGATCCAAACCAATCTGTGCTCCCGACCCACCTGGGGAGTGGATCTGCGTGGTCGGGGAAACATCCCCGGCATGGTGGCAACAGCCAAGTTATGACCGTTCCGACGGCTGGCCGCCAACGTCCGCTCATCTGGGCGTCCTCCAACAGATGTTCCATAAGATTTCAGTAATTAACAATTAACTCCTCGCGCGGAAAGCTCGCTGCACTATCGGGCGGATTGCACTGCCCAATTGTGCGGCGACTGCTGCATTCCTCATTTCCCACTTGTCTTTGAAGAATATAAATAACTGTCGGATGGTCGAGAGAAGTCTCGCCCCCAGCTCCCAACTCGACTTTTTCAGTTATGCAGCGATGAGGATACAGGCTTGCTGGAGTTCCAGGATTTCCTCGGTTGTGGCTGGGGCAAGGCTGTTGCATAACTACGGTGCGCCCTCGAAGATCATGTTGGGTGAGTGTGGCGTGAACTGTAGCTGAAGGTCAGGTGCGACGGGTTGGCGGCGATGATCCTCATGGTGCGGCCCGGCAGCTGCCGGGCGCACCTGCCAATCCCCCCGGTCGATCCCCCGCGTAGTGGTGACGTCGATCCGGCGCACCGGTTGCTCGGCCAGCAGCTGCGCGGCGCGCGCCAGCAGGTCGACGTTGTCGGCCAGCAAGTCGGCTCGGGTCATCAGGTGCCGGTGGTCGGGCCGCACCCCCAGGTCCTCCACCGGCATGCGCGCCCGGGTGCCGACGCGCAGCGTCCGCCGGATCGATACCCGCATGTTCGCGCCGTGGGGCAGCTCCGGGTAGGGCGAGTCGGGATCCGGGGTGGGGATCTCCATCAGTGCCGCGAGCAGCCCGTGTGTCCAGACGTTCACCCCGCCCGCCCCGGTGTTGTCGTCGACCCCGAGGATGGGTCCAATCCCGTGGTCGGCCCAGTCGGGGCCGGTGCACGTAGTTCTGTTTCCAGGAGCACCAATGCCCGGTCCACCAGCAACAGGCGCTCGGCTAGCGTCAGAGCTCCCGCGCTGGGCAGGAAGGCGGTAAGGCTGCTCGTTACCCCGGTGATGCCGATGCGCCCCGGCTGACGACCGCATCCTGTGCAAAGCTCGACAGGTGGGACAGCTACGCGCTCAGCGGTTATCGAGAAGGGATCGGGCGAAATCAACGAGGTCGAACGGCCAATCCTGCCGTCGAGCTATGAGTTGGAGTCCTGATGATTGCAAAGAATGATCAAGACAGTCTCTTTGATACCGGGGATGGTCAAGTCTTCACCGAGCGAAAGGCTACCGACGCATCCTGTGGGTTCTGCGCGGTCCTTCGGGGTGAGCAAAAAGTCACACTCGTTGACGAGAATGATCGCCTCATGTCGTTCCTGGACCATCGCCCGTTGTTTCATGGTCACGTGCTGCTCATTCCCAAAATTCATGTCCAGCTGCTGAGCGAGCTGCCGATCGAGCGGGTGCAGGAATTTTTCGTGGAAGCACAGCGTCTTGAACGAGCTGTTGAAACGGGTTTGGCGGCCGACGGTTCGATGATCCTCATCAACAACGTGGTGAGTCAATCGGTACCGCACCTGCACCTCCATGTGATTCCTCGGCGAAAGAAAGATGGTTTGCGTTTCTGGCTTGGCCCGAGGCGGCCCTACGACGCGGAAAATACCGCAGATTTCTATGCGGGCAAGATCCGGGCCGCACTGTCATCTGTGTAGAATTCTCTGGCTATAAAAATCGGAGAACAGAACCACGACCGCGTGCCCAGCGACTCATCCGGATAGTCAAGATCACAGCCGGTCCAGCGGCAGTACCTAGAGTCGATCGGCGATGTGCGCGCTTCGTTCTCCCAGGTAGAGCAGGACCCCGCAGGCGAAGGCGTCGCCCAGCTTGTCGCGCCGGCGTGTGAGGCTCCGCAGGTCGTCGGGCCGGTAGGACGCTCCTGCCTTGATC
>JBOHHD010000667.1:0-5600 GCA_050700515.1 Pseudonocardiaceae bacterium | reverse complement strand
CTGTTTGGGAGTTGACCATCAAGGCGATGCTCGGCAAGCTGTCCGTTCCGGACGGCTAGCCCAAGCGGCTCGCCGAGCAGGGGCTTGTACTGCTGGCCGTCACGGCGGACCACGCCGAGGGCATCCGCGAGTTCCCGGAGCTGACTCGGCACGACCCTTTTGATCGGCTCCTCGTCGCGCAGGCGAGCCAGACCGGGCTACAACTGCTCACGGCCGATCGGGTGCTCCTAGGTCTCGGCCGCGACTTCATCATCGACGCGACGATGTAGGTGGTTTGCCCGTCAATCGGCGGGCCAGGCGCCATCCGGATTCCCGAACTGAGGTGACAGATCCCGCCACGGTGACCCGCAGCGGGTCCGCCAGAACACGCCGTTATGCACCGCTCGATGATCCGCTCACCGACCACCCCGACGCGGAGTCTGATCAGGCAACAACGGCTCCAGTCGAGCCCACTCCTCATCAGTCACATTATGACGATCAAGCACCAACAAGACCTACCGCATCCACCCACCCAGATCCACGGGACACGCTCGTCGGTCTGGGAGGTCGTGCTCACCGGGCGAACCCCGCACAAGCGCCTGCTCGAACGGGACTCCGCGACGGATCACCAGCTGGTGGCCCAACTGCTGGACCAGGTCGAGATGGGGTGGGCTGCCGGCCGGTACTTCTCGTCGCTGTCCGGTGGGGAGAAACAGCGGGTCCTGCTGGCGAAGGCACTTGCCCAGCAGACCGATCTGCTGCTGCTCGACGAACCGACCAACCACCTCGACATCGCGGCCCAGCGTGCCTTGCTCGACCTGCTTCGGCAGATCGTGGAGGAGCAACGGCTGACCGTGGTCGCGGTGCTGCACGACCTCAACCTGGCCGCCGCCTATACCGATCACGTGATAGTGATGGACCACGGCACGGTAGCCGCGGCCGGACCACCGGAGGACGTGCTGACCGAGCAGGTGATCCAGCGGGTGTTCGGGGTTCAGGCGTATTGCGGCGTTCATCCGGTGACCGGTCAGCTGCACGTCGCCGTGCACAGGGGGCGCCGCTCAACTCGGCCCCCCTCCCCGGCACCAGGTGACCCGGACGAGAACCGGTGATCTGGCGAGAGGCGGGAGCCGATGAGAGAGAGCGTCACCATCGCGCCGGTCACGTCCTGGCAGAGTGTGCGGCGCCGTTCAGGAGTGCTGGACCTGGTGAACCAGATCCAGCACGGCGAGCCGTACAACTACCGTCCTGGCGAGATCCCGCGTTCTGAAGACTGGTTTCCCGCCTTGGTCAACCACAGCGATCTCACCGTGGTGGCCTACGGACCCACGGGTCAGCCGGTCGGGTACTGCGTCGCGTTGGTCCTCACCCGGTACCCGGATGCCCTCGCTGTCGCCGATGAATTCGGTGTGCAACCGTCCGAGACCAGCTACCTCGCCGAGCTCGGTGTGTGCGCCACCGCGCGGCGCCACGGCATCGCCAGCCTGCTGCTCGGCCGAATGCTGGCGGATCCGCCGACTGGGACCACCGCCTGGGTCACCAGAACCCTCGAGATCAACACTGCGGCGATCACCCTGTATCAACGCCACGGTTTCCAGCTCGTGCCGGCTGTCACCCAGGTCCGTCACGGGCGTCCACGCGTCTACCTCGTTCGCCACGACGCGACCTGCGGTTGACCGCTGAAAAGCGCACTACTTGTAGTTGCCGATAAAGTGCAATTTCGTTCGGTTGGTGAGGAGTTGATCATACGGTGCGGACGGGCGATGCGCTGTGATCACACAGGACGACGTCTGGAACGGTGACGAGGGCCGCCACTGGGCTGTGCACCACGAGCGATACGACGAGATTCTGCGCCGGTTCACCCCCCATCTTCTGGAGGCGGCCGACGTGGCCGCGGGCGAGCGGGTGGTCGACATCGGTTGCGGTTCCGGGCAGACAACCTGCGCGGTCGCCCGAGCGACCCGACACGGTCTGGCGCTGGGGGTGGATCTGTCGCGCCCGCTGCTCAAGGAGGCGCGCCGGCGAGCAGCATACGAGGACCTGGCCAATGTCCACTTCGAGCAGGGTGATGCTCAGGTGCACCCGTTCGCGCCGGAAGGCTACGACCTGGCGATGAGCCGCTTCGGCGTGATGTTCTTCGAGGCCCCCGCCGTCGCGTTCGTCCACATCGCCGGTGCCGTCCGGCCCGGTGGGCGGCTGGTGTTCCTGTGCTGGCAGGACGCGGCCCACAATGGATGGTTCACGACGCCGGTAACGGCGCTCGCCGCGCACGTGGACGTTCCCGAGATGAGCGAGGACGAGCCCGGGCCGTTCTCCCTCGCCGACCCGCGCCGGATCCGGAAGCACCTCGACGGCGCCGGCTTCATCGACGTCTCGATCGCTCCCCTCGCCGAGCCCATGCGGTGGGGTAGCGACGTCGATGATGTCCTTGACTTCATCCGGAACCGGGGCCGAATGCGCGATCTGCTGGCCGGCACTGACGAGATCACCAGGAGGAAGGCACTCGACAGCATGCGTGCCGCCCTGCGGCCTTGTCAGTCAACTGACGGTGTATTTCTGGGCGGGACGGCATGGCTGGTCACTGCCCACCGTCCCTGAGTTCGGCCTCTCCCAGTGCCCCGCGTGGACATGGCGGCACACCCATCGACGACGGCGACGATCTAATGCACGATAGTTGCGACAACTAATCTGGTGCAAAGGAGATCCGAGATGGGACAGGTCACCGCGATCGGGCACCAGGCCGGCACCGTACCGCCCGAGTTGCAGTCGATCCTCGAGGGCGTGGATCTCGTTCCCGAACGGCTGTCGCGCACCGAAACGTCGGCCGCGCGTCAGCTCCTCGCCCGCGACGGCGCAGTGATTCTCACCGGCTGGCCGGTGGAACCGGACAGCGTCGTGAACGCCGCCTCGGCGGTGCTGGGCACGCGTCTGCGGGAGCTCGAGAAGGTCCACCAGAGGACCACGAACAGCTCCGACGAGCTGACGCTGCACCGAGACGGAGCCCACGTTGTCATCGATATCCGTGATCGGCTTGTGCGCTTGCGCATCGCCGACCCCGACTACGCCCTGATCCTGTGCGCCGTCCCGGCACCGGCAGGCGGGGAATCGGTCGTCGTCGACGGTTACCGGCTCATCGCTCGGCTCAAGGACGGCGCACCTGAGTTGTACGAGTTCATCACGTCCGTCGATGTTGACGTCACCTCGAGGATTCCCTACTCCGATGTGTATCAAGTGCCGCGATTGTGCCGCATGGTGGAGTGGACCCGTGGCGGACGCATGATCGTGCGCTGCTCCGAGTACACCCAACCGGCACCGCGCGAGACCCAGTGGGAACAGCACGAGAGGCTGATCGCGGCCTACGCGGACGTGATCACCACCGTGGCCGCCCAGGTCCGGGCTGATACCACCCTTGCCGCCGGCGAGGTTCTGGTCCTGGACAACTACCGGTGCCTGCACGGCGTGCGGGCCCATGACGGCACCCGGACGACCCACGTGCTGCGATGCAAGTCCCAGGATGGCTTGTGACAGCAAGCTACCTCACCCTACCTGCCTTCCTGTGCTGATCAGGACGATGCGGCGAGTTCCTCGGCCATCGCCTCCAGGCCGTCGACCGCCAGCGGTGACCCCAGGATGAAGGGACTTTTCAGCAGGAGGTATCGTTCTTCGTGGACCGCCGTCACTCGGTCGATCCCCGGTAGCGTCCGGAGCGCTTGCTCGACGTCTGCGCGAGTCGCGGACTGTGCTCCGCCGGCGAGGAAGATCAGGAAGTCCGGGTCGCGATTGATGAGTTCCTCGACGCTGATCTCAGCGATCCGACCGACCCCCTCGTGAGCACCCGCTCGGGGCGCTTGTCGAGAACAACATCACGACCGCAGTCCGTGACCGTCCTCGGGAAGGCCTCGGCCGTGCCCGCTGGCGCGACGGTGTCGTTGTCGCCGCCGCATGCACTGAGCAGGAGTAGGCAGACGACGACCACCGAAAGGATCTTGACGGTGGTGTGTCGGTGGTCGCTGACGGGTACCACCTGGTCGAGCGGCTCCGGGACCGCGTCCCCGACCTGTAGGAGTTCCTCACCGCCGTCGCCGTCTCGTCCCGCAACACCTACCCCGACGAGCTCATCCAGACCTATGTGGACCTGTGTGCCACGCTGGCCGCGCAGGTCCGGGAGGACACCACGCTCGCACCCGGTGAGGTCCTCTTCGTGGACAACTACCGCTGCCTGCACGGAGTGCGCGACCACGAAGGTCGTCGCACCACATATGTACTGCGATGCAAGTCGAAGGATGCTCGATGAGCACGATCACTCAGACCGGATGCAGGCTCGGTGAGGCCCGTGAGGAGCTGGTATCGCTCGCGGCGGGGGCGGGGTTCGAACCCGAGCGCGCCCGCGGAGCCGACGCCCGCGCACTGCTCGACCGCGACGGCGCAGTGATCATCAATGGGTTGCCGCCGGACCCCGACAGCATGGTGCTGGCCGCTGCCGAGGTGCTCGGCACTCGCTTGAGCCGGGTCTATCCGGTGCGCCAACGGGGCGGGGACCATGGCGTCCAGATCCAGCTGCACAACGACAGCCACAACATCGTGCTGGACGTCCATGGGCGGCTGACGCGACTGCGCGACCCCGACGAGGACTACGTACTGCTTCAGCGGGGGAGATCCTGTTCACCGACAACTACCGGTGGTGGCATGGGCGCCACCCGCACGACACCCCCCGGCTGGTCAACATCATGACGGTGCGATCGACCGACGCGATGTGAACTCCATCGGCTGGCAGTCGCTATGGCTGTTATGTTCCTGAAGCTAGCCCCAGCATGGTGGACACCAGGTCAGGAGCCACGGTGATCGCGGCATACCCGAGCGAAGGTGCGGCGCCTCATGATCTCGGCTGAGGGGATCTCCTTCGACTACGACGGCAGTCTCGTGCTCGCCGACGTCGGGCTGGTCGCCCCGCCAGGCCAGGTGGTCGGCCTGATCGGCCCCAATGGCTCGGGAAAGACAACCCTGCTACGCGTGCTGTACAACGCTCTTCGACCGCGGGCCGGCTTGGTCACCCTCGATGACACGCCGGTCGGGACACTCGGACCGAGGCAGCTTGCCCGCCGGTTCGCCGTGGTCGCGCAGGAGAGTCCTCCCGAGATCCCGGTCACGGTAGCCGACGTGGTCCTACTCGGCCGTTCACCGCTGCGTTCGGCGTTCCAGCGATACACGTCCGACGATTACCGCTCGGCGGCGGCCGCCTTGCAGCGCGTCGGCGCCCGGCATCTCGCCGATCGGAACTTTCCGTCGCTATCCGGTGGCGAAAAGCAGCGGGTGCTCATCGCCCGGGCACTTGCTCAGCAAGCCGACCACCTCCTGCTCGACGAGCCCACCAACCACCTCGACATCCGCTACCAGCACGAGGTCCTCGGCCTCGTCCAGGCACTCGGGGTCACCACGATCGTGGTGCTGCACGATCTCAACCTCGCCGCCCGCTACTGCGAACAACTCGTCCTGCTCGACAACGGCAAGGTCGTCTGCGCCGGCCGGACCGAGGACGTGCTGACCCCAGCGGTCCTTGAGCCCGTCTACGAGGTTGCGGTCCGCCGGCTGTCGGAGCTCGGTTCCGTGCAGCTGATCTTCGG
>JBOHHD010000666.1:0-3208 GCA_050700515.1 Pseudonocardiaceae bacterium | reverse complement strand
GATGGGTCATCCCGTGAGGTAGGGGGCTCCTGACCTTCACACCACACCCGGTCGCGTGGGGAGTACTTTCGCGACAAAACCGACAGCGAAGACACAAGCGAGGCGGAAGTCGTGGCGCAGCGTCGCCAGAGGTCAAAACAGGCGTCCCCGCACGACCCCAGAGCGCAAGAGAGGCGCAAAAACATGGCGGGACACACACTGTGGGGTGCTAGGTGTCGCACAATGTCTGCGTACGTGAACGAGGGCCGCCCGGGAACCGTGCCCAACGCCTGACTGCCCTACCCGAACTGGAGGCCACCACCGTGCAAGCCCACGACCAAGAAGAAACCGCACCCGAAGGTGCGGTCGGGCAGCGGGTCGCTGTACAACGCAAACTGGCCGGACTCACCCAATATCAACTCGCCGACCGGGCGCATCTGAGCAAAAGCCTCATCCAGAAAGTCGAACGCGGCGTCGTACCCGCCACCCCGGCGTTCACCGCCAATGTCGCCCGCGCCCTAAGAGTCGACGTCGACGCCCTGACCGGCGAACCCTATGGCCCACCCCTCACCGACCCGAGAGCCGAGCACGCTGGGATCCCTGCTCTTCGGGCGGTGCTGTACTCCGATGACGTCTCGAAGTTGGATGGCCGGCCGATGTCGGCCGCGGAGCTGCGCGCCCGACTCGACGAGTGCGAGGCCCATCGGGAGAAGTCCCGGTACGCCGCAGTCGCCACGGCCCTCCCGGAACTGCTCAATCACGCTTACGCGCTCCTGGCCGATGCACGACCGGGATCAAACGCTGAGACCGTGTGGGCGCTGCTCGACGATGCCTACGAACTCGCTCAAGCGGTTAGCTATCGATTCGGCTACTTCGACCTCGCGGCGCTGGCGGTCCGATGCTCTCGTGAGGCCGCCGCGCGGGCGGGAGATCCGGTACGCGCCGCCGCAGCCGCATTCCGCGCGACACACATGAGTTTGCATCAAGGCGATTGGGCCGAAGTCCTTCGTATCATCGACCATGGTCACACACTGATCGACGGTGATGGCTCGCCAACCGCCCGGGCGGTACAGGCACAACTGCACCTGCGGCAAGCGATAGCCCAGGCCCGCCTGACCGCGCTCGATCGAGCCGATGAACACATCGCCGAGGCAAGACGGCTCGTCGACAACGGCACCGTACCCGTCCGTCCCTTCTACAATATCAACGCGAGCACGGCCAATGTCGAGATCCACTGGGTTGCGGTACCCGTTGAACTCTCCGACGGCACCACCGCTGTCAGCCGGGCCGAGCAGGTCCAGCTCCCCATGGATACGGAACCCTCGCGGGTGGGCCATCACTGGATCGACGTGGCCCGAGCCTGGACCCTGCACGGCAGCCGAGACAAGGCCCTCGACGCGCTGCACCAGGCCCGCCGGATCACCCCGCAGCAGACCCGCTACCACCCCAGCGTCCGCGAAACCGTGCACCTACTCGCCGAACACGACCGGCGAGCCAACGACACCCTGGCCGGATTCGCCCGCTGGGCCGACATCACCCTCTGATTTTCTCGGTATCAGCGCCCAGAAAGGAGTTAGGACATGGGCAGTCAACATGAAAAGCAAGACGATAGCGATAAGTACATCAAAAACGGGTACGAGCCAGGCAAGGCTCTACCACCCGAGGACACCGGCGGCAGACATACGATGGAGGACAAAGAAGACGAGGACGAGGACGAGGAGAAGTGACCCCCACGCCGTCCACGTCGCTGGCTGGGTTGGTTGATCTGCTGACCGCTGACGCGGCGCTGCCTGAGCAGTGGCGGGAGGCGTTTCTTGTGGTGCCCCGGGAGGTATTCATCCCGGAGGTGATCTGGCGTGACGACGGTGATGATCTTGTTCCACTGAGCCGTTCGGAGGATCCGGACGAGTGGCTCCGGCGGGTTTATGGACTCCGCTACGTGATCATCCAAGTCGATGACGGCGTCCCCGCCGGATGCGGGAAATTGGGGCGGGTGGCAACGAGTTCGGCGTCGCGGCCGGACATCGTGGCGCTCATGCTCGGTGCCGGGCAGATCGAGCCGGGAATGCGGGTGCTAGAGATCGGCACTGGGACCGGGTACACGGCCGCGCTGCTGGCCCATCGGCTCGGCGCGCGCAACGTCACCACCATTGAGGTCAATCCAGACCTGGCAGCACGGGCAAGGGCCGCGTTGACCACTGCCGGATATGACGAGGTCACCGTGATCACCGATGACGGGGCTCGGGGGTACCACAAGCGAGCACCGTTCGACCGGGTGATGTCCACCGCCGCTGTTTTCCGGGTGCCTTATGCGTGGGTAGCTCAAACTCGGCCTGGTGGTATGGTGGTCACCCCATGGAGTAGCACCTACAAACCCGCCGGGTTGCTTTCGCTGACCGTTGGCGAGGACGGCATCGCCACCGGGGGCTTGGTCAACAAGACAATCTCATTCATGTCGCTTCGTGACCAGCGAGTGCACCTGACCACGGTGGCCGACGTGGTCCGCGATACCGACATCCCCGACGTGAGCGACACCCGCCTGCATGCGCACCACGTGTGCAAGGGCGACGCCCGCTTCGCGATCGGGTGGCGAGTGCCGGGCTGTCAATGGGAGTACGTACCCGCGACCGATAATGATGGCCGGTGGTGTGTGTGGTTTCTCGACTCAGGCTCTCGGTCCTGGGCCCATTTCGACTATCAGCCCGGTATTCGCCGCTGGCCGGTACACCAGTTCGGACCGCGCCGACTCTGGGACGAAGTCGAAGCCGCTTACCACTGGTGGGAACAGGCCGGAAAACCCCCTGCTGAACAGTGGCAGTTCACTGTTGCCCCATACGGCCAGCACATCGATCTTCCCGATTCTTGCATCACCAACGAGGATGGGCACTGGCGCGACACCGACGTTGTCAACCGTTTATAACAACCCCCTCAACGACTAAAAACGGAGATCATGTCATGTGCGAGACTGCGCCCGAGGGAGCCGTCGGCCGACGAATGGCCATGCAACGCCGACTGACCGGGCTGACCCAACACCAACTCGCCAGCCGCGCCCACGTCAGCAAGAGCCTGATCACCCAAGTCGAAAGCGTTGCCCTGCCCGCTTCACCCGCCTTCACCGCCACCGTCGCCCGCGCCTTGGGGATCGACGTGGAAAGTCTCTACGGGCAGCCCTATGGGGACCCGCTGACTCCTCCAGGCGCCGACCACGCTGAGGTACCCGCCCTGCGAG
>JBOHHD010000665.1:0-11013 GCA_050700515.1 Pseudonocardiaceae bacterium | reverse complement strand
GACGGGCTCCGGTCGGTCCCCGTGGGGCTGGTCCCTACCAGGGGAGACGGTCTGCGGGGATGGCATATGCCCCTCCTTGCGGGGATCACTCCACACCACGATCCTGGCACGCCAGGGCGGGCCCGGGGCAGCCCGCTCACCCACTCTGACGGAACGCCCTAGCGGTACTGTCCGCCGCCACCCTGCCCAGGACCACCGTGCCTGCGGTCGCCACGGACGAAGCCCTCGACCTTGCGCACCGCGCCGTCGATCTGCCTGCGGTACCTGCCCCGGGTGCGCTGGTCGGCGAAACGGGCCGCCTTGTCGGTGATCTGGCGGATCTTGTCAGGGTTGCGGCCTGCGTAGCCGCGTGCCCGGTCGACCATCCTGCGGGCGTTGTCGAACAAGCTCACGTAATCCTCACCTTTTCGCTCGTGTTCGCGGGGTCGCGCACTTTCCACAGTACGTGGTGTGGGTGTTACTCACCGCCGGACCGAACCGTTGTTCGGCTTGGTGTCGGCGGCCACCGGCTCCACCATCGTCGCTTGGTCCCGTGCTCCCTTTGCCATAGCGGGCGCGGTGACCGGGAAGAAGCCATCCAACAGGTTCTTCGCGCGGTAAAGCTCGGCATTGACCTGATCGCGTAGCCGGGACAGCCGCTGCATCTCCTGCACACTCGCCCGTTCCCGTTGCCCGGCGGACTCGGCGGCCCCGGCGACCAGCCGGTCCGCCTCGATCCGGGCCTGCTCGACGAGCTGCGCGGCCTGGCCGTGGGACGCCTTGCGCACCTCCTCGACATCTTTGGCGGCCACGGTACGCAGCTGGTCGACCTCCTTGGTGGCGGTGTTGCGCAGCTGCTCGGCCTCCTGGGTGGCTGCCTGACGCAGCTGCTCTGCCTCCAGGGCAGCCGCCTTGCCGAGCCTCTCGGCCTCAGTCTGCTGGGCGGCGATCTCCTGGGCGACGCGGGTGCGGTGCTCCGCGGCCTCCACCCGGGCCTGCTCCAGCAGCGTGACCGCCTCGGCGCCGGCCTGGCTGCGGATCTCGCGGGCCTCCTCCTCCGCGGTCAGCAGGATCTTCTCCACCCGCGCACCGAAGTGGTGCTCGGCGCGTACCCCCGAGCCCCCGCCGGTGGAGCGCAGCTGGTGGAGCTCGGCCTCCAACGACCCGGCCCGCGCGTGGGCCACCCGCAGCGCATGCTCCGCGGCGGCCAACTCACCGCTGAGCAGGCGTATCCGCTCATCGACCTGCCGCTTGTCGTAACCCCTCATGGCGACGTCGAAGGTGGCGGTCCTGAGATCCTTGCGGTCCAAACGATCCATCGCTGACCTCCCTGCTGGTATCCGAGCATGGTCCCGAGTCGATGGCAGGTCGCTCAACCGGGGCGGACCGCCGGGCGCCCGATCGGCCCTTGATGTGCACCCGAACAGTCCAATGAAGCTAACCGTCGTGAGCCGAGAAGGATGCGGGCGTACCCGATAGCGGGTCTATCCTCAAGCCCACTCGGGGGATCACGAGGAGGCGATACAGTGAGTTACCAGGGGCCGCCGCAGCGCGGTTACGCGGGGTCACCACCCCGGCCGCGACAGCCAGTGCCCCCCTTCCCGGGACCTGCCCCGCGGCGTCGGCGCCGCCGTCCCGGCCGAAGGGTCGGGCTGATCCTCGTGGTGGTGCTCCTGCTCGTCATCGGGCTGGCCGGCTATGTCGACCGGTCGCTGAACCGGGACGACGCGCTGGCCGACTACCCGGATCGGATCGCCGACACCCCGGGCACCAACTGGTTGATCGTCGGTTCGGACAGCCGCGCCGGACTGACCGGCGATCAGGCGGCCGAACTGGCCACCGGCGACGAGGCCGGGGTCGCCGGGCAGCGCACCGACACCATCATGCTGCTGCACATTCCCGCGCCCGGCGCCGGCGCTGCGCCGACCCTGGTGAGCCTGCCGCGGGACTCCTCGGTGCCGATCCCGGGCGAAGGCCGCAACAAACTCAACGCGGCCTACGCCTTCGGCGGTCCGTCCCTGCTGGTACAGACGGTGGAAACGGTCACCGGAGTGCACCTGGACCGCTACGCCGAGATCGGGTTCGGAGGCTTCGCCGGCATTGTCGACGACATTGGTGGCGTGCAGCTCTGCCCCACCGAACCGATCGACGATCCGCTGGCCGGGCTGGACATCCCGGCCGGTTGCCAGGAACTGAGCGGCCCGGAGGCGCTCGGCTACGTGCGCACCCGGCACTCGCCGCGCGGGGACCTGGACCGGGTGGTCCGCCAGCAGGAGTTCCTCGGCGCCCTGATCGCCAAGGCGACCAGTCCCGCGGTGCTGCTCAACCCGCTGCGGATCGTCCCGCTGGCGAGCAGCGTGCCCGCGGCGATCACCGTCGACGACAGTGCCCACGTCTGGCATCTGGCCCGGCTGGGCTGGACGATGCGTGCCTTGTCCAGCGGCGGGGCGGTGAGCACGACGATCCCCGTCGCGGGCTTCGGCCAACTCGACGACGGCTCCTCGGCCGTGCTCTGGGACCGTGATCGCGCCATCCAGCTGTTCGACGCCCTCGCCGAGGACCGCCCCGTGCCACCTGGCGCCCTGGGCCCGTGAGTGATCTGCTCCTGGCCGCCCCGTAACAGCAGGATCACCGCGGGCTCAGGCAGAATCGGCTGGGCGAAGATGTCGGCGGCGGTGATGGCGATCGCGTCGTCGGGCAGGTGGATGACCCGCTCGCGGGCGCAGATCACCAGGCGCACCAGGCAGGGCCGCGGCCTTACGGTGTAGATCGGTCTCGTTGTGGCCGTCGGCGGTCCACAAGGGGCCCACCGCGACGATCCGATCGCTGAATTCGCCGCTGGCCGTGAGCCGGCGCACGTGTTGGCGAAACGCTGCTTCCCACCGCTCTCCCTGGTGATCATCCAGGGAGTCGAGCAGCACCTGCAGAATCGTGGGTCCCAGTCCTGCGTCGATCTCGGTGCGGTAGCGGGTGAGGACGTCGAAGTAGAACGCGCAGGAAGTTGTCGGCGATGCGGTAGATGCGCCGCCGGGTCCGCCCGGTCTCGGTGACCGGCTGGACACGCTCGATCAGTCGGAGGCTGACCAGGCGATCGAGGAGGCGGGTGGGATCGGCGCGGATCGCGTCCCTGATCCCGTTGTGGCGGGTGGCGCCGGTCGCGATCGCATGCAGCACGGCTCGGGTATTCGCCCGCCTCGGCTTCGGTGGCCAGGATCAGCTCACCTTCGGCCAGCAACCGGGCGCCTGGTTGGCAGGCCAGCGCACGCAGGTTCGCGGCCAGCGGTGCCGCCTGGTCCCACCAGCCCAGATACATCGGGATACCACCGACGATGCCGTACACCATCGCCTCCATGTAGCGCACCGCCGAGCCGCACAGCGGGATTCGCAGCCGGGTCTGCCCCTGCCTGCGGTCCAGGAAGGCCCGCAGCAGGTTCGGTAGCTCGGGTGTGGTCGCGGCCAATTCGGGGAACTTGTCGAGCACCAGCAGCAGCGGCTCCCGCTCGGCCACTGAGGCGAGGTGGTCCAGGGCGTCGTCCCAGTCGGTGTACCCACGAACCGCGAGGTCCCGCACGCCGATGGCGCCAACCTGCCGGGCCAGCATGCTGCGCTCGGTGCCCTGACCGCGACCGGCTCCGGTATGGAACACGCTGCGCCGCCCGCAGTGGCGTAGTCGCTACATCTGAACGAGTTTATCGTCTCCGAATAAAGCTCTACCCTGAAGCCACCGGAAAGATCTACTTCGATAGCCATGGTAACGGCTGCTTGAGATCACTCGTTCTGCTACGACACCATTAATTTTCTGCGAAGACTGTTCGTAGCTGATGTCGCCAACGGGCGGGATGTCTAGCAACGACCTGGAAGCAGTAGCTTCATGGGAAGCAGCAGATTCAGGCGCGCTGGCCGGTGCGGTGGCAGCTGAACTGCTAGCCGCGTCGGCGCGTGCCGAGGGGTGCGTGGCTGGGGATGTGACAGCAGGCGTCGCTCCCACAGCCTGACCGCCATAGCGGTTTTCGGGGGTGAAGGTGATCACCGGGCTTTCGGCGATCTTGCTGTGCCTGATCTGCGCGCCCGCGCTGGTGAAGTCGACCTCGACGCAGCCGTTTCGGAACGGGATCACGATCACGGCAACAGACTTCGGTCCGGTGCAGCTGACGCTGCCGGAGGTGGACCGGTTTCGCGGCGTGCTGCGCGACGCACGTCTCATCTTGGGCCTTGATCCCGGCACCGAACCGATCAGCCTTGGCCAGCGAGTCGCTCCCCGCCGGATCGTGGTCCGCGAGCGTCCCGGTGGGCAGGGTTGAGGCTCGAAACTCGCTCTGCCCACCGGGTATCCACGTCCCCGACCAGGCAGGGGGGAACGCACAGGTCAGCGGGCGGTGAGCAGGTCCACCAGCTTGCTGGGCGGCATCGCGGAGCCCAGCTGCGCCCCGCATGCGGCATCCGCCCCGGCACATCGCCACCAGTGCGCCTGTTCCGGGGTGTCCACCTCGGGAACGATCACGGTGGCGCCGACGCCGCGGACCAGCGGGATGAGCTGGCGGATCGCGCGGGCCACCAACGAGTCGTCCAGGGGACCCGACGCGAGACGGGCCACCAACTGCGGAGTGACCTCCACCGCCGCTACCGGCAGATCCTCCAGGTAGGCCAGGTACCCGGGGCCGGCCCCCGCGCCGAGCAGTTCCACGCCCATTCCCAGGTTGGCCAGCACGTGCACGTTGTCCAGCACGTCGCCGCGTTCAGCGGCCAGCGCCGCCAGGGGCATTCCCACCCGTATCTGCTCGGCAAGCACCCCGGTGTTGGCCAGCACGGTGCGCACGATCGCGATGAGATCGGGGTCCTGGCTCAGGCAGGGGGTGAGATCGACGCGCAACAGCGGTGCGCCCGGACCGAGCGCCGCGCTCCAGCGGGCCAGCTCGGTACAGGCTTCCTGCAGCATCCAGCACCCGACGGACGACACCAGCCCGGTCTTCTCGGCCAGCGCGAGGCACTGCGGGTGGGACAGCACCGTCCCGTCGGCCCGTTCCCAGCGCAACAGTGCCTGCAGGGCCAGCACCCGCCCGGTGTGCAGGCAGCACACCGGCCGGTATTCGAGACCGACCTCGCCGCTCTCGTGGGCACCCGGCAGCCGGGCGGCGAGCTGGTAGCGGTCCCGTTCCTCGGCGTCGGCGTCCGCGTCGTAGAGACCCCACTGCCCGCGCCCACTGCGCTTGACCCGGTGCAGGGTCGCGTCGGCGGCCCGGATCAGCTCACCGGGTGATATCCCGCCCGCCTGCCGATGCACCACCCCGACACCCGCCGAGACGGAGATCCCCCGCTCGTCCAGGTACACCGGCTCGGCGAGCTCGACGTTGATGTTCGCGGCGAGCACTCGGGGATCAGGGGTACTCGGGCCGTCCTCGATCAGAATCGCGAAGTCGTCGTTTCCCATCCGGGCCACCATCGCCCGCTCCCCACTGAGGAGGTTGCGCAGCCGGTTCGCGACCGAGCACAACAGGCGTTCGCCACTGGCCCTGCCGATTCCGTCGTTGATCACCGAGAAGCCGTCCAGGTTCACCCGGCACACGGTGATCTGGGCCGAAGGGTCGGCGCCCTCCAGCACATCCTGCAGTCGGGACATGAAGTAGTGCTCGTTGGGCAGCCCGGTCAGCTTGTCGTGCAACGCCTGGTCGGAGAGCTCCTGCTGCAACAGCTGTACCTCGGTGAAATCTTCCACGATCGTGATGTGGTGGGTGGGTACCCCATCGGCGTCACGCAACAGCGAGCCGGCCAGGTAGATCCAGGCGACCTCGCCACCGGGGTCGGTGATTCGGCGCCGACGCCGGAAGCGGCGCAGCTCTCCATCGGTGAGCTTGCGGTACTCCTCGTGCAGGGCCACGTCGTGCTGCACGTGCAACAGCTCCAGCAACTTCATGCCGGCCAGCTCCGCTTCGGGACGGCGGACGAAGTCGGCGAACGCCTTGTTCGCGTCGACCACAACGCCGTCGAGATCGCTGATCGCGATACCCACCGCGGAGACGGAGAACACCTCCCGGAACCGCGCCTCGCTGACCCGTAGCCCGCGCTCGGCGAGCTGCTTGGCATGCAGCAGCGCCTGGTTCACCTGCGCCTGCTCGTCGAAGGTGCGCTGACGCAGTGCCTCGGCGTACCCGTCGGCCAGTGCGCCGAGCATCTTGAGCACGGCGGCGTCGAGTCCCTCGGTGAGCTGCAGGGCCGCCAGCCTGCGCAGGCCGAACCCCAGAATCTCGATGCTGCGCCCGAGGCTGTGCGGCCCGACGAAGTGGTGGTCGACCAGGATGGCGGCCACGTCGATCGCGGCCCGCTCGTCGATCTGGGGCGCGGCCACGGCGGTCAGCAGGCGGTCGATCAGTCCGACCAGCAGCCGCTCGACCTCCTCACCGGACATCGGCAGGTAAGCGGTGCGACTCACGACCGCGGCCCAGGCCTGCGCCAGCTCGGTGACGGTCAGGCGGCCCGGCCGCGGAGATCGGGGACTCATGGGTGAGTGCGCTTGACGCCCACACCGGCCAGGACTTGGTTCCGCTCTGGCAGGTCACCACCGTCACCGAGAGAACGGGGACGCCACTCGGCGATCCCGACCACTCCGGGCTCGATGAGTTCGAAGCCGGTGAACAGCTCGGTGATCCGCTCCCTGCTGCGGGGATGGATCGGCTGCTTGCTGCCTCGCATCACCTCGACCAGGGCCGCCATCTCGGTGGGGGCGGAGTCCGCGGTCAGGTGGGACAGCGCCAGGTAGCTGCCCGGTACCAGCGCCTCCCGATACCGGCCGAGCACCCCCCTCGGGTCCGCGTCGTCGCTGATGAAGTGGGCCACGCACACCATCAGCAGTCCCATGGGCTGATCGAGGTCGAGCAGCCCGCGGGTCGTCGGAGAGCTCATGATGCTGTCCGGATCACGCAGGTCGGCCAGCACGACGCCGGCCTGGTCGTTGTCCTTGAGGATGAGCTCGCAGTGCGCGACGGCGACCGGATCATGGTCCACGTACACCACCCGGGCCGCCGGATCGGCCCCTTGGGCGATCTCGTGCACGTTGCCGACGGTGGGGATGCCGGAGCCGAGGTCGAGGAACTGCCGTACCCCGGCGGCGCTGAGCTCCAGGACCGCACGGCGCAGAAACGCGCGGTTGAGCCGCGCGATGTCCCAGCAACCCGGGTGCGCTCCGCTGACCCGGGCGGCAAGCCTGCGGTCGGCGTCGAAGTTGTGCCCCCCGCCCAGCAGGTAGTCGTACATCCGGGCGGCACTGGGCCGTGAGACGTCCAGACCTTCCGGAACCCAACTCGGTACCTGACTCACCGCACGCCCCTCGCTACTCCCTCGACACGGGTACGACCCGTGAGGGTACTGGCGCAGCGGAAGAGCCCGCATCTCGTGGTAGGACAGGTAGGGTGCTGCGGCCCCGGCCAAGCGTTGGGCAGGGTAACGCAACATCGGTTGCCTGCCGGCCAGATGGTCTCGTATGCGCAGATGAATCGATTCATGCATCTGGATCCCCGCGGTATCTGTGAAGATGAAGAAGTCGACGGATATCGACTCGTTGCTGACCTGGAGCGAACCGCCCTCGATAGTGCATGCCAGACAGATGCTGAATTCTTGCTGAACCTCTCCGTCGTCGTGTGCGAAGAGGTGACCCGGATCCGAGTAGATACCAGGGAATTCACAGCGGGAGCCTCCGGGTCGTGGTAATAGTCAACGCCTCCCATGGCCGGCCTCCTTGCTAGGATGGAGAACTATCGAGAGCCGGTCGCGAGTCTGCCCAGATCACCTCAAACTGTTGGGCTTAGGACTCGAAGACACCTGCCGGGCCAAGTCCCTTGAGCTGCAACAGCAGTCCAGGCCGAAATGATACTTCAGGGCTAGAGAGAGCAGTTCTGACAAGGCCATATCAAGATCACCTGGACATGTTCTCGCCCCGTGCCGTTCGGAGCCGAATCGCTGTTTTGAGCAGCTGTGGGCCGACGCATCCGGAGAGACCGGCGACTACATCAACGTCTGCACTGTTAGCGGTGAGTGAACATGACGTCGTCCTGGCAGCCCTGATGGACGACCGCAGGGCTGCTCCCGGTTCAATCGTCGAATTGAGGTCATGATCCTTCAATCATGGGTTCCTCGGTAAGTGGCCCCCCTGCTCCAACAGGGGGGCCACTCTCATCTCTGTTGTGATCAGTCTTCGAGTGCACTGGACCGACTTGCGCTGGCGGCTGTGCTTTCGTTGGTCTACAGGATGAGACGCCCATGGATGCAACATACCCGTACACCCGATCGGGTGATGGCAACTTGTGTCAACGGTATGTTTTACATGCAGCGTATACATCAATACCTTGGTGGGAGCCGACTCATGGCAGCAGGCCAGGCAATAGCTCACCTGGCCAATCAACTCGCCGACCAGGCCTGCGGACGACTTCCTAGCTGCCGCCGGCGTTGCGGTAGTGGTGGTAACACGATCGGGTTACGGGTTCGTCGCGAGTTGCGGCCTGCGGGTATCAGCGAAGCGACGCTTGCCCCGTTGCTCATCAACACGACCCGACGCCATCCCGAGGCGGGGCCACTCGGTCTCGTGCTCGCCTGGGGAGCCCGGGAGGGAGTCTTTCCATTCCCCGGGAGAGCTATACGGCCGCCGGGCCGTCATCGTCGGCACGGCGAACGCGACCGCAGTGCTCGGGTCGGCTGTTCGGCTGGCTTCCGGTTCGAGCGGCACAGGTGAGAGGCACCTGATCGGGGCGCTTCCCCGACCCCTACCGGCTCGTTCGACGCACTGAGATCAACCTCGAAGGGATCAACGTCGAAGGGGGAGTTGGGGGATGCGAGTGATCACGGGTGCCCTCCGCACGGTTGCGGTGACGTCGTTACTGACGGTACTGGGGGTGGCGCCGCCCGTAGCGGGTCCACCGCTGCCACCGGCGGAGGAACAGGTACTCGGGGAACTGTTGCCCCTGGAGCTGCTCGCCGATGGGGTGACCCACCGGGAGTTCACCACCACCGACGCGGCGGGCCGGGTGCGTGGTGACGTCATCGAGGTCGACCTGGCCGATCCCCAGGTGCGCACCGACCTGCTCACCCCGGGTGCGGTGGCCGCGCGCAGCACGGTGGCGAAGATGGCCGACGCGCGCGGCGCGGTCGCCGCCGTCAACGGGGATTTCTTCGACCTCGGACGGACCAGCGCGCCCGCTGGACCCGCGGTGGCCGGCGGTGACCCACTGAAAGCGGCGGTGCCGCAGGGCCGCAGGTTGGCACCTGCGGTCCCGGGTGCCGAGGTGGACGACGTGTTCGCGGTCGGGGCCGACCGCCGTGCCACGATCGATCGGCTGACCCTCGAGGCCACGGCAACCAGCCGACGTGGCGCAGCGCCGGTGGTGGTGGTGCCGGTGGTGGCGCTGAACCAGTACGCGATCCCGGTCGGTGGGGTCGGTCTGTTCACCGCCGACTGGGGAGCGGCGAGCCGGGCGGGTTCGGTCTGCGGCTCGGACACCGACGCCGCCGCCGGGTGCGCGCCGGACGTCCGCGAAGTGCTGGTGTCCGACGGCGTGGTGACCGCGGTGTCACCTCGGGCGGGCGAGGGGCAGCTCGCGCCCACGGAGGTGGTGCTGCTCGGTCGGGACGGCGGCGCCGAGGCGTTGCGTTCGTTGCAGGTCGGCGACCGGGTCCAGGTGGACTACCGGCTGGTACCGGAGAGCGGGCGCACACCCCGCTTCGCCGTCGGGGGCAGCCCGATCCTGCGCGACGGCGCCGCCACCGAGCGCCTCGACGACTCCGCCCGCGCCCCCCGCAGCGGTGCCGCGGTCAGCCCGGACGGGCGGCGGATGTACCTGGTGACCATCGACGGGCGCCAGGCCGCCAGCGTGGGGGCAACCCTGGCGGAGTTCGCCGCGCTGCTGCACCAGCTCGGCGGCGACGACGGGATGAACCTCGACGGCGGCGGCTCCTCGACGCTGGTCTACCGCAAGCCCGGCGAGCGGCAGGTGACCGTCGTCAACGACCCGTCGGACTCCGCGCCGCGGATGGTCCCCAACGGTA
Source organism: Pseudonocardiaceae bacterium (assembly GCA_050700515.1). Classification (GTDB taxonomy): domain Bacteria; phylum Actinomycetota; class Actinomycetes; order Mycobacteriales; family Pseudonocardiaceae. The sequence continues at coordinate 1,005 of JBOHHD010000665.1, read as the reverse complement.
TCGGGGTGTTCAGTAGCTGACCGAAGTGTTTTTTCCGGGCTGGACGAGCGAGAGGGGCAGTCGCGCCGTCACGATAGGTGGATGCACACTGCACTCCACGAGCTCGCCGCCGCGCACGGCGTCGCCACCTGGTACCGCGACGGGCAACGCAGGCGGGTCGACGTCGACCCCGACGTGGTGCGCCGGGTGCTCGGCCTGCTCGGGGTCGAGGCAGACACCCCTGCGCAGGTCCGCGACGCGCTGGCCGCCGCCCGGCGGTCGAGGGGCGGGCTGCCCGCCACTGTGGTGGTGCGCCGGGGACAGAGCCGGAAGCTGCCCGCTACCGGAGTGCTGCGCGCCGAGGACGGCGCCGAGCGGCTGGTGCGCGGGTCGCTGCCCGCGGACCTGAAGCCCGGTTGGTACTCGTTGCAGACTGATCCGGGCCGCGGTGATGGCCAGGCCGAGCAACTGACCACGGTGCTGGTGGCACCGTGGTCGGTGGCCGAGCCGCCGCCCACCTGGGGCTGGATGGTGCAGCTCTACGCGCTGCGCTCGGCCGGGTCCTGGGGTCTCGGGGACCTCGCCGACCTGCGTGAACTCATCCGGTGGGCGGGTGCGGAGCACGGGGCGGGGGCCGTGCTGGTGAACCCGCTGCACGCGGTGACTCCGACACTGCCGGTGCAGCCCTCGCCGTACACACCCTCCAGCCGCCGCTTCATCAACCCGCTGTACCTGCGCATCGCCGACATCGGCGCCTACGCCCGCGCGGACCCGGCCGTCCGGTCCGAGGTGGACGCCCTGCGGGTCGCCTCCAACGGTGCGCTGATCGACCATGACGCCGTCTGGCGGGCCAAGCGCGCCGCGCTGGAGTTGCTCTGGCGCGCCGACGGTTCCCCACGGCCCGCGATGCCGGAGGGGCTGGCGGACTTCGCGACGTTCTGCGCACTGGCCGAGCAGCACGGCCCGCGCTGGTCGCGCTGGCCCGCCGAGCTGCGCCACCCGGCGAGCGCGAGCGCGGACCCGCAC
>JBOHHD010000664.1:0-1506 GCA_050700515.1 Pseudonocardiaceae bacterium | reverse complement strand
GCCCAGGACCGCAACCTGCTGTGGTTGGTGTTCACCGACCCCTTCGTCCGGCGTCTGCTCCCCGACTGGGAGATCACCAGCGGTCACTTCCTCGCCGAATTCCGCGCTGAAGCCGGCACCCGCCTCGGCGACCCCGACTGCGCCGCACTGATCCAGCGGCTGAGCACCCACAGCAGCGAGTTCGCGGCCGGCTGGAGCGCGCACCCGGTCGAAGGCTTCGCCTCCCGCCAACGCACCTTCCGCACCCCGGCGGGGGAACTCACCTTCGAGCACCACCGCCTGGCGCCCGCCGACTTCAAGGACCTCCACATCGTGATCTACACACCCGCTGCCGACGACACCGTCCAGCGCCTGACCCAACTTCAGGGCCAGACCCAACAGGGCCAGACGCAGCGCCCGCGTCTCAGCGTCAGCGACGCTGCGCCTCAATGAGCCGGGCTGGGCTGAGCCGGGCTGCCGAGCCTTAGCACACGCCGCGGTCGGTGTGGTGATCAGCCACGCTGACCCGCAGGGCATCGAGCGCTCGGGCTTGGATGTCGGCGTCAAGGCCCTCGATCATCCAGGCGAATTGGCCGGAGACGAACTGGCAGACGTCATCGACGGCGCGGCCGAAGTACAGGGGCGCGCTCAGGGCGCAGGGCCCGCGCGATGTTGCTGAACGCGGCCGGGGCATCACCGAAGAACATCGCCCCGTGCCGGCTGATGACGATGTCGAAGTGCTGGTCGGGAAAGGACTAAACCTGGGCGTCGACCTGCTGGAATGTCACGTTTGTCACTCGCTCCCGCACCGCCAACCGGCGTGCGAGCTCGATCATGCGCGAGGACAGGTCCACTCCCAGGGCCGACCCGGCGGTGGCACACCACGCGGAATCTCGGGTGCTCTGCCCGCTCCCGCACCCGATGTCGAGCACGTTCGCCGTCGCCTCGATCGCCGCAGCGGCGAGGAACTGACCGTGGTAGCCGGCGACGCTTTCATCGAAGCGATCAGCATGAGCTGTCCCTGGCCTTGGTCTCCCCTTGGGAAGGGATACGTACTGCTCAATAGTGACCCTGCATCGAGGGGCTCCAGCGTTGATCACAACGCCCTACATGGTACTCGTCCCGCAGTCGGTGAAGTCGTGGACGATCCTCGAACGATTCGGCAAGGAACTGGATCGGCCATACCACGACGTGTACTCGGCACGAGCGTGCAGAAGTGACACGTGCTCTACGCCGTCGACGAAACACAACACCGCCCGACTATCCGAGACATCGACGACTCTGGCGATACCTACCACTCTCACTAGTGCGTTCTGATCCAAATGAGCTGAGTTCGTCTGTCGAATTTAGCTTGGCCGAATTCAGCTTGGCCGAATTTAGCTTGGCGGGGTCGAGCGTTCCTGGCACAACGCTATCGAGGTCCGAGGATAGAAGGACATAAAACACTGCACGATCGGGCAGCCCGATCGTGCAAATTTCAGGGTTCTGCGTACCGAAAAAAGAAGCACCTCGTTAACGAATCAGGTG
>JBOHHD010000663.1:0-12203 GCA_050700515.1 Pseudonocardiaceae bacterium | reverse complement strand
GGCGCAGGGTGGCACGCGGATCCACCGCCAGGCGCGGTTGCTGAAACACCAGACCCACCGCCGTGCGGGAGGCCACCGGCGCGGCATAGCGGAACCGCCTGACCGGTTGTCCGTCGAGTTCGACGGTGCCGTCCCAGGGCGCCAGCAGCAGGGCCAGCACCCGGGCGAGGGTGGACTTGCCGCAACCGCTGGGCCCGGCCAGCCCGACCGTCTCACCCGGCTGGACCTGCAGGTCGAGGCCTGCTATGACCGGCTCACCCCGGTGGTAGCCCGCCACGATGCCCCGCGCGCTCAGCACGGCACCCGCCGGCAGGCCACCAGCCGGTCACCGGAGCGCACCAGGGCGGGGTCGCCGCTGCACCGACCGTCGTCGGCGACCGGGCAGCGAGGATGGAAACCGCATCCGGTGGGCAGTGCGGTCAGCTCGGGCGGGTGGCCGGGAATCGGCCGAAAGCCCCCACTGGGCAGGGCAGCGAGCAGTCCCGCGGTGTAGGGGTGGGCAGGGTCGTCGAACACCGCGGCTGCCGGACCGACCTCGACCAGCCTGCTGGCGTACATGACCGCGACGTCGGTGGCCACCCGGCGAGCCGCCCGCAGATCATGAGTGATCATCAGCACCGCGCGGCCCTCCTCGGCGGCGAGCCGGGCGAGCAGATCGACGGTGCGGTCCACCAGCGGGCGATCCAGCCCAGTGGTGGGCTCGTCGGCGAGCACCACGGGAGGGTCACCGGCCAGCGCCAGGGCCACTCCGACACGCTGGGCCATGCCGCCGGAGAGCTCATGGGGGTAGCGATCCAACGCGTCGATCGGCAGGCCGACCTGCTCGGCCAATCCGGCCACCACCTCCTCCAGCACAGCACGGGGGCGCAGCACTCCCACCGCCTCGGCGAGCTGGGCCCCCGCAGTTCGCACCGGGGTGAGGTGGCTGGCCGCCGACTGGGGAACCAGCCCGACCAGCCGGCCGCGGACCCCTCCGGCCAACTCGCGCTCCGAGGCGGCGAGCAGATCGCGCCGCGCCGTGCCCGGGACCGCCAGCATCGCCCGACCGCGCACCTCGGCGTTGGCGGGTAGCAGGCCCAGTAGCGCCGAGGCGAGTACCGACTTGCCGCACCCGCTCTCCCCGACCAGCACCAGTACCCGGCCGGGCCGAAGCGCCAGATCCACCTCGGTGACCGCCGCCACGATGCCCCGGCGTCCACTCCGCCCCAGCCGGAAGCGCACCGAGAGCGCCTGAATGTCCAATACCGGCGACGACTCCCCCCGCCCGGCCGCTTCCCGGACCGGTGCCAGCTCCACGCCGGTCACAGCGCCAGCTCCGAACGCCGCCGGGGCACCATCTTGTCCCGCCAGGATCCGCCCAGTCCGGCCACCGCCAGCGCCACTGCGACCAGCAGCGCCGAGGGCAGCAGCACGATCCACCAGGAGCCCAGTAACAACGCGTCCCTCCCGTCCCCGAGAATGTTGCCGATACTGGCCAGATGTGGCGGCAGGCCGAGTCCGAGGAAACTCAGCGCGGTCTCGTGCCAGACCGCGTGCGGCAGGATCAGCACCGCGCACAGCGCCGCCTGCGGCACCACTGCGGGTAGCAGGTGGCGGCGCAGCACCCGGCGCCGCCCGGCACCACCGGAAACCGCGGCGTCCAGGAACGGGCGGTCCCGCAACGACAGCACCTCGGCGCGCACGACGCGGGCCACCGACGTCCAGTGGGTCAGCGCGATGGAGGCGATGACCGCCAGCACACTGCCCCGGTACAGCGCGACGATCACGATGCCCAGCAGCAGGTGCGGCACCGCGTTCACGGCGTCCACCAGCCGCATGAGCAGCCGGTCGGTCCAGCCTCCGGCCAGCCCGGACACCGCGCCGAGCACCGTGCCCAGCAGGGTGGAGACCACCGCGCAGACCGCCGCCACCAGCAGCGAGACCCGCAGTCCGGCCAGCGAGCGGATCAGCAGATCACGGCCTGCCTCATCGGTCCCGAACGGATGGGCGGGACTGGGCGACAGTCGCACCGCCGCGTAGTCGACGGTACGGTCGTCGATCCCGGCCAGCCAGGGCACCAGCAGCGCGGCCGCCACCAGCAGCAGCAGGGCGCCGCAGGAGCCGAAGAGCCGGACGCGACCGCGAACGGCTGCCCCTCGGCCGCGAGGCGTGCCCGCCCGCCGCCGCGCTGCGGAGCGCCAGCCGGACACCGGAGCTGCCGGCCGGGGAATAGTCGGGGCGCGCAGCTCAGCCATCGGCCCGCACCCTCGGGTCGAACAGCACGACCGCGACGTCGGCCAGCAGCGCGCCCACCAGTACCGCCGCGGTGGTGAGCAAGGTGATCGCGGCCAGCAGCGGGAAGTCGACGTCCAGCGCGGCGGAGACGACCGCGGACGCGATGCCCGGCCAGGAGAACACCGCCTCGACGAGCACCGCCCCGGTCACCAGTTCCGGCAGCCGGGCACCGAGCAGGGTGACCATGGGCAGCAGCGCGGTGGGCAGGGCGTGGCGCAGCACCACGACGTGCTCGGCCAGCCCCCGGGAACGCGCCCCGGTGACGTGGTCCTCGGCCAGCGCGGTGAGCAGCGACGCCCGCAGGTGCAGCACCAGCCACGGCGCCTGCGAGACCCCCAGTACCGCTGCGGGCAACACGAGGTGGCGGATCACCTGCCCGAAGGTGGCGTCGGCCCCGGAGTCGGTGAGCCCCCCGGCGGGTAACCAGCCCAGCCCCAGGGCCAGCGCCGCGATCGCCACCAGGGCGAGCACGAACGAGGGCAACCCCTCCAGCGCATGCGCCCCCGCGGTCACCAGCCGGTCCAGCCAGCCACCCTGACGCCACGCGGTGAGCACCCCCAGGATCAGCGCGAGCACCACGGCGAGCACCAGCCCGGTGCCTGCCAACAGCAGCGACCACGGCACCCGCTCGGCCAGCACCTCGACCACCGGCTGGCGCAGCGAGCGACTGGTACCCAGATCACCGGTGACCAGACCGCCGAGCCACTGGCCGAACTGGACCAGCACCGGTGCGTCCAGGTTCAGGGTCTGACGCACCTGCGCGATCTCCGCGTCGGATGCGGTGAAGATCCCCACGCCGTAGTACTGGTAGATCGGGTCGAACGGCGACGCGGCACCGAGCAGGAACACCCCCAGGGCCACCAGCCCCAGCACGGGCACCGCGAAGGCCAGCCGACGGGCCACCATCTGCCCCACCGCACGACCCCGGCTCACCGGGCCCGCAGTCGCCACCGCGGTGGTCATGCGGCGGCACTCCAGTCCTCCAGGTTCCACCACGGCCCCCAACCGGTGCCGTGGCTGTGCGGTTCGACGATCTCCTGGTAGCCCCGGTCCCGGTAATCCTGCATCGATCCCTTGATCGCGTAGGTGTGTCGCAGGAATACCAGGAACACCATGCCCGGTTGCGCCACATAGGCCCGCTGAAAGTCCCGGTAGGCCTGGGCGCGCTCGGTCGGATCGCTGCTGCGCCGGGCGGTGTCGAGCGGGGCGTCCACCTGCGGGTTGACGTAGGAACCGGGGTTGTTGAAACCGTCCGCGGCGAACGATGAGTGCAGCAGCGCGTAGCTGGCCAGATCGGGGTCGAAGGGGCTGCCGCCGCCGAGCACCAGCGCGTCGGCGCCCATTCGAGGCTCGATGGCCTCCCAACCCAGCCCTTCGAGGCGCACATCGACGCCCACTGCGCGGGCATCGGAGGCGAATGCCTGGGCGAGGTCCTTGCGGACGGTGTCCGAGGCCGGATACATCAGCGTGAAGCCGGCCCGCTGTCCCGACCGCTCCCGGACGCCGTCGGAGCCGGCCACCCACCCGGCCTGCTGCAGGATCTGCTGGGCCCGCGCCGGATCATAAGCGAACGTGGCAGCCGGGTCGGCGTAGTCCGCCAGCGCGGGCGCGATCGGGGTGTGGGCCGGCTCCCCCTCCCCGGTGAGCAGGGCGTCGATCATGCCTTGCCGATTCGCCGCGTGGTTGAGGGCCAGGCGCACCGCCGGATCCCCGGTGACCGGGTTCCCGGTCGGCAGCATGATCGTGCGGTAGTCGGCGCTGCGGTGGCTGATCACGGTGTAGCCGTCCCGGCCGTCGAAGGTATGGGCCAGACCGGGCGGCAACACGGTGCCGTCGAACTCCCCTGCGGTCATCCGCTGTGCCCTGGTGTTGTCGTCGGTGGCGAACACGACGGTGATCCGGCGGGCCCGGGGCTGTCCACCCCAGTAGGAGTCGTTGGCCTCGAACACCATCCGCTCGCCCTTGCGCCATTCGGCGAGCCGGTAGGGGCCCGTGCCGATCGGCGCGGTGGTCAGCGGAGACCTCTCCGCCGGTCCCGGCTCGGCCACTGCCTCGCTGGGCAGTACGCCCAGGGTCAGGCGGTGGCCGAACGCGGCATAGGGGAACGCCAGATCGAATCGCACCGTGCGGGGGTCGAGTTCGCTCACTGCGGTGACCATCGAGTAAGTGGTCGTCTCGGTGGACGCGGTGGCCGGGTCGAGCAGCGCACGGTAGGTGGTGACCACATCAGCGGCCTCGAAGCTCGACCCGTCGTGGAAGGTGACCCCGTCTCGCAGCCGGACGGTCCAGGATCGCCCGTCGGCCGCCGGGGTGGGCACCTCGGTGGCCAACGCGGGTTGCAACCGCCGGTCAGCGTCATGGGCGAGCAGCCCGTCGAAAACTCGGGACGCCCCTTCCACCCCGTAGCCGAGCAGCGGGTGCAGGCTGTCCGGCTCGTACTCGTCGGCGAGTACCAGCCCCTCGGCAGAGCCGACGGAAGTACTGGACGGCGCGCTGCAGGCGGCAAGGGCCGCGAGGGCACAGAGCGCGATTGAAACGCTCTGACGAGTGAACTGTGGCATGCAGTGACCCTACGCACAGTAGCAATTTAGATGCAATAGCCAATTTCTGTTGGCAGTTCCCGATCGTTCTGGAGGGCACCAAACAACTTGCCATGACGACCCTCCGCAGTCAGGATGCTGCTAAAAGTGCCCGATGGAGTGAGGTTCCAGATGTCTGTGCGCCGTGTCGCCATGATCGCCACGCTGGCGACACTCTCCCTGGCCCTCCCGCTCTCCGCGACGGCGGCGCAGCCACCGCAGTCCGATCCCGATCAGGTGTCGACCTACCGGGTGGAAGGTGTGGGCACTCCCGCGGAACGCACCGCCGTGGCCCGCGAGGGCGTGGACGTACTCGGTGGCGGGCATGACCATCTGGAGATCCGTGCCACGCCGGAGGAGGCGGACCGGCTACGGACGAGTGGGCTGCAGCTGATCGACCTCCCCCTGCCGGCACTCGGCGAACGGTCGCAGGAAAGTGACTTCCCGCCCCGATTCGCCGGTTACCACACCTACGACGAGCTCACCACCGAACTGCGCACCATCGCTGAGGTGCACCCGGACGTCGTCACCCTCGCCAGTTACGGCCAGTCGGTGCAGGGCCGTGCACTGCCGCTGGTCAAGATCAGCGATGCGGTGCGCACCGACGAGGACGAGCCCGAAGTCCTGTTCAGCTGTGCCCAGCACGCCCGCGAGCACCTCACCGTCGAGATGTGCCTGCACATCGTGCAGCGCCTGGCCGACGGCTACGGCACCGATCCGGCGGTCACCGAGCTGGTGGGCTCCCGGGAGATCTGGGTGATGCCGATGGTCAATCCGGACGGCGCCGAGTACGACATCGAGAGCGGCGTCTTCGCGCTCTGGCGAAAGAACCGCCAGCCGAACCCGGGAACCAGCGCGATCGGTACCGACCTCAACCGCAACTGGGGAGCCCTGTGGAGCTGCTGCGGCGGGTCCAGCGGCGATCCGAGCTCCGACACCTATCGGGGTACCGGTCCGTTCTCCGCGCCGGAGACCGCCCAGATCCGGGACTGGGTGAACGGCCGGGTGATCGGCGGCCAACAACAGATCACCGCGCACATCGACTTCCACAGCTATTCCGAGCTGGTGCTCTGGCCCTACGGCTACACCACCGACGACACCGGGCCGGGCCTCGATGACGTCGACGCCGCAGCCTTCCGCGCGCTGGGCGAGGCGATGGCCGGCGCCAACGGCTACACCCCCCAGCAGGCCAGTGACCTCTACATCACCGACGGCTCGGTGAGCGATTGGATGTGGGCGGAGCACCGCATCTGGTCGTTCACCTTCGAGATGTATCCGGAAAGTGATCTCCAGGGCGGTTTCTATCCGCCCGATACCGAGATCAAACGGGAGACCGAACGCAACGACGGCGCCGTGGACCTGCTACTCGAACGGGCTGCCTGTGTGCCGTGCGGAGCCCTGCCATGAGCTCGGCGGACCGATCAGAAAAAGACCACAGCAGAGAACGCCAGCTGATCGGGCGTAAGCCGAGCTATGAATTCCGGTCGGCAGGCAAACTCTGCACGGTGTGTGGCCTGATAGTGGGGAACGTGCGCGGTGACGACCAGATCCACGAGCAGTGGCACAGGGCGGTTGCGGTGCTGCTGACCTTGGCTGAACCAGCAGAATGACCAGCGAAACGATACCGCTGCACGCCACCATGGTCAGACTGACCTAGACCTGGGCCAGGGGTATCGCCCTGGGGTATCACCACCGGGTCCACGAACGCCTCATATGCGCACACGCCGACCCACTCCGTGGGAATGTGAAGAGACGAACATTTGTTGAACCGGCCGCCACCGACGTCAGCTTCCTACCAGGCTTCCATGCCGTGTTCGACCAGCATCCGGGATTTGCTGTCTACCGCTGCGACCGGCTGGCGCTGGAGTACCTCAGCCGCCGTGACCGACCTTACTGACGACTATTCAGCAGGGCGTCTAACCCAAGTAATAGATCCGGGGATCGCTACCGGCGACCGGGAGCCCGGTCAGCGTCGACAAAGACGTCGCTACGGTTGCACCGACGTCCGCGGTGATATCGCGGGTATCCCAACCGCTCTGGGAATAGGAAAGATCCTGTACCTTAACCATTTTACTTCCTCCTTTGACATGTCTCCACGTTGGACACCGCAGCTGTCCGATCTGCTGCCGATCGGCGGTGCGTATAGACCAAACTTTGGCGAAGACAGCCCGATCCGGAGCTCCTCCGGCTCCATTGCTTGGGCGATCAACGAGGTTTGGTAGGCGACTCCGAAAGTCCGTGATCAGCACACCCGGGCACGACCCACGTACGGTGAGCGGCATGCTGCCTTGGTCCTCCGCGCTTGCCGGCCGGCTCGACGAACATGTGATCGACAGTGTGCTGCTGCGGGACAACCCGCTGGGTGATCCCGCACGGCGCCCGCTGTGGGTGTACGTCCCGCCCGGCTACGACAGCGCACCGCAGCGCTACCCGAGCGTCTACGTGATCCAGGGCTACACCGGACACCTGGCCATGTGGCGCAATCGCAACCCGTACCGCCAGCCGTTCCCGGAAACCGCCGATGCCGTCTTCGCCGGCGGCGACGTTCCGCCCGCGATCGTGATCTTCGTCGATGCCTGGACGAGCTATGGCGGCAGTCAGTTCGTCGACTCTGCGGGCACCGGGCGCTACCACAGCTACCTGTGTGAGGAGGTCGTGCCGTTCGTCGACGCCCGCTACCGGACGCTGCCCGACCGTGCGCACCGGGCGATCAGCGGCAAGTCCTCCGGGGGATTCGGCGCCCTGATCACGCCGATGCTGCGGCCGGATCTGTTCGGTGCGCTGGCCAGCCACGCCGGGGACGCGCTGTACGAGCTGTGCTATCTCGCCGAGTTCGGCACATCAGTGCGCCACCTGCGCGACTACGACGGTGACATCGGCGCGTGGTGGTCCGACTTCCGATCGCGACCCGCCTTCACCAAGCCCGCCGACGAACACCTGCTCATGATGCTCGGCATCGCCGCGTGCTTCTCCGCCCGCGAGGACGGCACCCCGCAGCTGCCGTTCAACCCGCGCACGGGGGTGCTGCGTCCGGAGGTCTGGCAGCGTTGGCTGGACTGGGATCCGGTGCGGATGGCACCGCGCTACGCCGACGCGCTGCGCTCGCTGCGCGCGGTGTGGCTGGACGCGGGCACTCGCGACGAGTGGTACCTCGACCTCGGCGCGCAGGCGTTTCGCGAGCAGCTCCGCGCCGTCGGACTACCCGACGAACGGGTGTACTTCGAGCTCTTCGATGCCGGGCACGGGGGAATCGATTACCGCTACCCTCTCGCACTGGCGTGGCTCTGCCGCCAGCTCGCCGACCCGGCCCCGTGATCCGCGCCAAGGACACTGGCCGCAAAGGGCCTGATTGCGTGTAGGCCGGCAAGGCCTCAGCCGCGAAGACGCTCGAAGGTGACGAGCACGCCGTCCACACCACCAGGCCCGATCCGTCCCTTCACCTCGACCGCGGTGATGGCCTTGAGCTGCCACCCCTTGTCCGCATGCTCGTTAAGGAGCTTCTCGAGCTTGTCACCGGACATCTTGCCGCCGAGCCAGCCTTCACGAAGTTCGATCACCTTGTACTCGTAACCGGTCACCATGCCGCCTCCTGATCCCACTGTGCATGCCGGACGTTCCATCCGCTCCGCTATCCCATGGATTTGGCGCCATCCAGGGACTCGCGGAGGATATCGGCGTGACCGGCGTGTTGAGCGGTCTCTGCGATCACATGGAGCAGGACCCGCCGCGCCGACCAGCGCGCGCCGGGCTCGAACCAGGGGGCTTCGGGCAACGGGTGCGAGATGTCCAGATCGGGCAACGCCGTCACCAACTCATCGGTCCGGCGGGCCACCTGCTCGTACTCCTCCAGCAGTCCGCCCAGCGTCTCCCCTTCCAGCATGCGGAACCCCGCCGACCAGTCATCCACGTCGCTCCCCTCCTCCCAAGAGCTCATCACTGAGGGACCGTCGAGAATGAAATTGATCCACTGTCGCTCGGTGAGCGTGACATGTTTGATCAGGCCACCCAGGCACAGCTCGCTCGCGGTGGTGCGTTGCGCCGCCTGCTCATCGGTGAGGTCACGAACGGTGTAGCGCAGGAAGTACCGGTGCTTGGCCAAGGTTTCCAGCAGGTCGGCGCGCTCGCCGGTCACGACCTGTTCAGTTCTGGTCATGGTGTCCGCCTTCCGTCGGGTGTCGGCAGACACGACGGTACGGCCCCAGACCGACAGTTTCCGGTCGGCCGCTGCGGGTCCGGCTACCGATCGGCCAACCAACGCTCAATGCAGGTCAAGCCCAAGGTCCAGTGCTGTGGCGGAATGGGTGAGGGCACCCACCGCGAGGTAACGCACGCCGGTCTGCGCATAGGCTCGCGCGACGTTCAAGGTCAGGCCACCGGAGGCTTCCAGTTCGGTGCCCGAGCCGGTGGCCCGGCGGACCGCCTCGGCGCACTGCGCGACCGTCATGTTGTCCAGCAGCACCAGCGGCACACCGGCATCCAGCGCCTCGTCGAGCTCGTCGAGGGTGCCGACTTCCACCTCGCAGGGCAGATGCGGAGCATGCGCCCGGACAGCGGCTATCGCGGCGGTCACCGAACCGGCAGCGGCCACGTGGTTGTCCTTGATCAGTACCGCGTCACCGAGCCCCCTCCGGTGGTTGACCCCACCACCGCAGCGCACCGCGTATTTCTGCAGCGCCCGCAGCCCGGGCAGGGTCTTGCGGGAGTCCCTGATCAGCACACCGGTGCCGGCCACCGAGGCCACCCACGCCGCGGTGAGGGTAGCCACCCCGGAGAGGTGACACAGCAGGTTGAGCGCGGTGCGCTCAGCGGTGAGCAGACCGGCCACCGGGGCCCGGACGGCCAAGGCCACGTCCCCGGCAGCCAGCCGCTCGGAGTCCACGCGCCGGGCGGTGATCTCGTATCCGCATGGGCTCAGCACGGCGTCGAGCACAGCGAGAAACACTGGTAACCCGGCCAGCGTGCCCGCACTGCGTGGGGAGACAGTGGCCACCGCGACGGCGCCTGGAGGGACGCAGGCCGCGGTGGTGGCATCCAGGCCGTAGCGCAGGTCCTCGGTCAGCGCGGTGTCGATGATCCGGTGGACCTCGTCGACATCCAGACCCGCAGCGGTCAGTTCCGCGACGACCTGCGTCACGCCGCTCCTCCGACCACCACGGGTTCGGCGGGCACCGGCCGACCGGTCTCGTCGAGCGTCACGGTGATGCTGTGCCGCCACTGCGGGCAGGCGAGCGGATGATCAGTTCGTACGTGGCAGCCCCGGGTTTCGGCGCGGGCCGTGGCGGCAGCGAGCACCGCGGCCGCGGCCAGGGTGAGCCCGGCGTCCTCGGCGTCGCGCGGAGTCCGTAGCGACCGCCGGGCAGTGGCGGCGGCGACCCGGGAGGCGGCGGCCAGCCCAGCGGCGTCCCGTCCGATGCCCGCGTGTGCGCTCATCGCCTCCTGCAGCGCCTCCCGATCGGCGATGGGGCGCAGTTCACCCAGTGGCACCGGCAGGCCGGGCCGGGGGCAAGCGACCAGGTCACCGGCCACCGTTTCGGCCGCTCGGGATCCCATCACCAAGCCTTCCAGCAGGCTGTTGGAGGCCAGCCGGTTGGCCCCGTGCAAGCCGGTCCGGGCCAGCTCACCCGCGGCATAGAGCCCCAGCACCGTGGTTCGGCCGCAAGTGTCGGTGACCACGCCCCCGCACAGGTAGTGCGCGGCCGGAGCCACCGGGATCGGCTCACGACCCGGGTCGACACCGGCGGCCGTACAAGCGGCGTGCACCGTCGGAAAGCGACGGCGGAAGCCGCCGAGTTGAGTGGCGTCGAGGAACACGTGGTCGGTACCCGTCGCGGCCATCCGGCTGGTGATCGCGGCGGCCACCACGTCTCGGGGGGCAAGATCACCGAGCGGATGCACCCCGGTCATCAGCGGCTTGCCGGTGACGTCCCGCAGCATCGCACCCTCGCCCCGGACCGCCTCGGTGACCAGCGGCCGCCGGCCCCATGAGCCGGCACCGGCGTAGAGCACTGTCGGGTGGAACTGCACGAACTCCAGATCGGCAGCCACCGCACCAGCACGCAGCGCCAGGGCCAACCCGTCACCGGTGGCGACTTCAGGGTTGGTGCTCACCACATAGAGCTGGCCGAGTCCCCCCGTGGCCAGCAGCACCGCCCGGGCGCGGAGCACACCGTGGCTTCGCTCCCCGAGCAGCGCCACGCCGGCCACCCGGCCGGTTTCGTCGCGCAAGACCTCGGTGACCGCATGGCGCTCCAGCACCGGCAGCCCGCAGGCCGCCGAGACCAGCACCCGCTCGATCTCCGCGCCGGTGGCGTCACCGCCCGCGTGGATCACCCGGAAGGCGCGGTGCCCGCCCTCCCGGGTGCGCTCCAGATCCCCACCGCCGCCCTCGGAAACGCTGTCGAAAACGGTGCCGCGGGCGCGTAGCGCGCTGACCGCCGCCGGACCGGCGGTCAGGATCTGGCGGGTGGCGACCTCGTCGCAGAGCCCGGCGCCCGCGGCCAGCGTGTCCGCCACGTGCGCATCCACGCTGTCTCCGGTGCGGGGCGACACCACGGCGACCCCGCCCTGCGCCCACCGAGTGTTGCCGTCCTGCACCGCAGCCTTGGTCACCACCACCACCCGCAGGCCGAGCTCAGCGGCGCGCAAGGCGGCGGTCAGCCCGGCTACGCCGGTACCGACGACGGCAAGGTCCGCGGTGAGCTCCCAGTCCGTCATTCAGCGCCACCCGGCCGGCCGATAGCGATCATCCGCTGCACCGCTCCCCGGGCCCGCTCGGCGATGTCGACGGGGACGTGCACTTCGTCGACCCCCTCGCGCAGGGAACGGAGCAACGCGTCCGGAGTGATCATCTTCATGTAGCGGCAGGAGGCCCGATCGTTCACCGCGCGGAAGTCGACCCCGGGAGCGGCGCGCCGGAGCTGGTGGAGCATGCCGATCTCGGTGGCGACCAGCACCTCACGGGCCGCGGTCTCCCGCGCGGCGTCCAGCATCCCGCCCGTGGACAGGATCCGGACCCGCTCGGCGGGTACCGCACCGGCACCGGCCAGGTACAACGCGCTGGTGGCGCAGCCACATTCGGGGTGAATGTAGAGTTCGGCCTCGGGTGCGGCGGCGGCCTTCGCGGTCAGCTGGGGACCGTTGATCCCCGCGTGCACGTGGCACTCGCCGGCCCAGATGTGCAGGTTCTTGCGTCCGGTGACGCGTTGGACGTGCGCGCCGAGGAACTGGTCGGGCAGAAAGAGCACCTCGCGGTCGGCGGGGATCGAGTCGACCACCTCGACGGCGTTGGCGGAGGTGCAGCAGATGTCGGTCTCGGCCTTCACCTCGGCGGTGGTGTTCACATAGGACACC
>JBOHHD010000662.1:0-4945 GCA_050700515.1 Pseudonocardiaceae bacterium | reverse complement strand
GACCGAGGACGTCGCCGACCTTGTCGGCGGCACCACCCGCAAGGTCACCGGCCTTGTCCACAGCGTCGTCGGCAACGTCTCCGACCCCGTCGATAGCATCGTTGGCCACGCCGCCGACCTCGTCCAGGACACGATCGGTGGCATCGAGGCCGGCATTGATGCCGTCGGCCAGGTGCTCAGTGATCTCCAGCTTCTGGTCGATGACCGATAAGGCGACGCCGACACCGATGGCAGCCGCTGCCGCCGCCAGCCCGGGAGACGCCAGTCCCGCCGCCACTCCGCCCGCGACGAGGATACCGGCGGTGGTGGCACTCCGGGCCAACGCGTTGGCGCTCTTGCGGGTGTCGTCAAGGTACGGGTTGGCGAGGTCGTGGGCGGACGGTACCGCGACCTGGAGAATGATTCCCGCCAAGGCGAGGCCATAACCCGCCTTGGACGCGATGTTGCCGACCTTGTCGGGTATTCCGTATTTGGCCTTGCCGATCTCGTGTGCATCGTTGATGAGGTTGGCGGTGAGTTCGGGCCCGGACAGGGCCAGGGCCAAGGTGCTGAGCTTGTCGGCAGCTTCGGCCAGGCCGGCTCGCTCCAGCAGCTCGTGAGCAGTGCCCTGGATGGCATCGGCAGCCTTGATCAGCTCGTGATGGAGTTCAGCGAGTTCCAGCTGAATCCTCGCCGCGAGTGGCGCGGGCAAGGCGCCGACCTCGACCCTATTGATGCTGTGGCCGACCCCCACCAGCTCGGCATACATCTCAGCGACCGAGGGAGCGGCAGCGTGCAGCTCGGCGGCGTCGATGGTGATCGTGGTCATATCTTGTTCCGGGGAATGCTCGAGTCGGCGTTGATAGCTCTGCTGTACCGCACCGACCAGGCGATCTGCTCCTGTTCGAGCTGTTGCGCCGCTCGCCGGACGTCGGCGGCCAGCTGTTCCAGCCGATCAGATCCCTGATGTGCCGCTTTCGCCGCTCGATGGATGTCGGCTTTGACCTCTCGCCCTCGCCGGGATTCCCAGTTCTGCAAGTCGACTTCAGACTGCGCGCCCAGGATGCGGGCGAAGCCACGGAGCTGATCGGCCAGCGCGAAAATACCGTCAGGATCGCCGGCTGGGCGCGGTCCGATACCGGTGGGCAGAACCCCCGGGGCATCCAGCGGACTCGGCATTGCTGCCTCCACGACTTCAGCTCTGACGGACAGCGCAGACGGTAGGCGGGTCTGCCCCCCAGTGATACGGGAAGGTCTTCCCTCGCCGGTAACGCCAGAGCCTCAGCGGCTGATCAGGTGCAGGTCGTCCCTGGTGATGATGCCGGTGGTCAGGACGTACTCGGCCAGGTTGGTCATGGCGTTCCAGCCCATCATGTTGGGCACGCCTGCCTTGTCCAGCCGGACGCGCAGGTGTTCGATGCGCCGCAGCAGGGTGGTCTGCGGCCAGCCCAGGCGGGCGGCAGCGGCGGCGTAGGTCTTCGGATGGGGCTGGTAGCGCCCCCCCTCTTCCAGATAACCCGAGAACAGCGCCACCAGGGCCAGCCGGTCGGGGGCTCTGATCAGCACCTCTTCGCCGATCGCGGTGGGCGCCCCGGGCAGCGCCACGTCACCGGGCACAGCCGCTGGGTGCGGCGCCTGCACCTCCAGGGTGTGGCTGCCGGCGCTGCCGTCCACCAGGACGCGCATCCGCCCGTCCAGCGGCCAGCGCCGTCCTGGTGGCAGCACGCTGCGCAGGCCCAGCTCGTCGACCACCGCGAGCTGGCGGGTGGTACTGCGGTTGGTCAGCCACCAGGTGCCGCCCTCGGCGCGCACCGAGCCGGCCAGCCGGGAGATGCCGGTGTCGTCGGGGTCCAGGCAGACGGTGCAGCCGGATGCCCGTCCGAAGGTCAGCTCGTCGTCGCCGGACAGTTCGTGCCTGCGCCCCCCAACAGTGACCACCACAGTGGGCCGGGCCGCCGCTCCCTGGTCCATGACCGACGATGGTAAGGGCTTCCCGTTCTCACTCAGCGCATTGCCCTTGTAACTTCCGGCCATGGCCGGGCGATGGAAAGATGTGCTCTCCGCTGGCTGGGTGCGCGATCTTCGCGATCGCCGTGCCGGCACCATGGTGCTCATCGGCGCGGTGGTCCTCGCCGTGTTCGCCGCGTCCGTCGGGGCCGGCTACACCGTGTCCCGCCCGTTGAACGACACCGGTGGAGCGGTCCTGGCCAAGGGAAACACGGTGGCCTACGTCAACGGCGAATCCGCCAGAGTGGAGGCCGAGGCCCGTGCCCTGGCCCCGGGTAAGGCACCGTTGGAGACGGTGACGCTCTCCGACGGCCGGGTCGCCGTGGTCGACAACGAGAGCAAGCAGGTGTGGATCGTTGACACGGCGACGATGGAGCCGCAGGGCGCGCCGATCACCCGCGGCACCGGCGAGGCGGGGACCGGCCGGAGCAACCCCCGGGACGCCCTCACTGTCGTGGCCGGACAGCAGCACAGTTACCTGGTCGATGCTGGCGCAGGCACCGTCGAGGAGATCGACCCGAGGGGCATGCCGAGGTCGCCGATACACGTGCCCGGCGGGGCGAGGACCGCGGTACCCGACGGTGCCGACGGTGTCTGGGTGCTCAACAACGACGGGATGGTCGTGCACGTCCGGGACGGGCAGGTGCAGCGCCAGGTGGACACCGGTGGCCGGGTCGAGCATCTGACGATGGCCGATGGGGGTCCGATCGCCATCACCGACTCCGGCGAGTTGCTGCACATCGGTGCCGATCCCCTGGTGGGGATTGCCGGCGGGCCGGTTCCGCACGGGCCGAACGTCACGGTCGGCTCTCCCCAAGGCGCGGGCCGGTGGATCCTGATCGTGGACGAGCGGGCGGGCGAGCTGATCGCCGTCGATCCGCGTACCGGCACCCGGCAGGTGTTCTCCGACCTGCCGCCGAACGGGCCGGAGCACAACCTGGGTGAGCCGGTGATCGTCGGTGACACCGTCTACATCCCCGATCACGCCGCGCACCTGGTGTACGTGCGCAACGCCGCCACCGGGGAGACCGGACGCCCCATCGAGGTTCCCGGTAGCTCATCGAAGATCTCGCTCGAAGTGCACGGCGAGAAGGTGTGGGCCAACGACCAGAACGACCGGCGCGCAGTGGTGATCGGCCCCGACGGCAAGCCCCGATCGGTCGACAAGGGCACCGGTAAAGACCTGACCGACACCACGAACCCTCAGCTCCCCACTCCTGGCTCGCCGAGTCCAGGGCCCGTGTCTCCCGCTCCGGAGCCTGCGCCTCCCGTTGTGGGGCCGCCGCCCCCCGTCAGGAGCCCCCCGCCCCCCGCGGGCGAGCCCGGGCGCTCTCCGTTCCTGCCCGCTCCCCCCGAACCGGACCCCGACGAGCCGCGCGTGCCGGAGCAGGTGACCGTGCCGGACATCCGGCCGGGTACGAACAAGGACGACGCGTGCCGGCGGATCGAGGAGGCCGGACTGCCCTGCAGCGCGGTGGCCGCGGGCAGCGACGGGCCGACCAACGAGGTGATCGACACCGACCCACCGGGCGGGACCAGAGTCCCTGCCGGACACCGGGTTCTGGTACGCCACTACGGCCCCACCACCGTCCCGGACGTCATCAGCCGCTTCACGGCCGACGCCTGCCGCGCGATCGAGGCGAGCGGGTTGAGCTGCGCCAGCCAGCCGAACACCGAACCCGCCGCGTCGCCGAGCGAGCTCGACGTGGTGGCCACGCAGGACCCCGCGGCCAGGACCGAGGCGGCGACCCAGTCCCCGGTCACCGTGCGGTACTGGGACCGCGCCGCCCTCGGCGACTACCGCAACCGCCCCGGAGCCGAGGCCTGCGCCGAGCTCAAGGCGACCTACCGCCGGGTGGAGTGCGTGGTGGTCGAGGGTCAGACCGAGGCGCAGAGCGGGCTAGCACCAGGCGTCGCCTACGACCAGTCGCCCACCCCCGGTGCCGCCGTCAGAATGGGCGAAACCGTGACGATCACGGTGGTCAAGACCAGCCAGCATGTACCCCCTGTAGAGGGGCTCGGCTTGAGTAAGGACCAGGCCTGCCAAAGGCTCGCGGAGGCCGGCTACGGCTGCGACGCCAGGGCCGACGTCATCAACCGCAATGCCGTGGTCACCGCTCAGGACACCCGACCTGGCACTGCGATGGACGGTGGCACCGTCGTGATCCACTACTCCCCGTATGAACCGGTGGCGCTGCGGCTCTACAAGTCCGACACCGGAGACCCGGTATTCACCGTCCGCCCCGACGGTCAACCGTACAATCGGTACAGTCAACCCGGTGATATTCTCGGCTACGGTTACGCAGCCGAGTGGGATCAGCCCGGCAGCTGGATGATCTGGGATCATTACTGCACCAGCAACAAGAACACCTGTCTGGGTTGGTCCAGCAACCATTACCAGTCCCGGGACAACCAGATCTATCATTCCGGATGGGACGGTCCCCAGGAAACGGCTCGATTCATCGCGCCAGCCGGAGCGGGAACGTGCGCCGCCGGTCAGATACCGATGTATCGATTCGCGAACTTCAAGGACCGCGACCGGGACTACATCGTCGGTACCTCGGCACCGGCCGGCTACACCGATTACCAAGAGTTCCTCGGCTGCCTCTGGTCGCCGTAAACCCGAATCGAGCGCAGGCACCAGCACCGACACATTGCCGCCGTCGCTACAGGGCGCGCAGTTCGATGGTCTGGTCGCGTCCCGGACCGACGCCGATCGCCGAGATCCGCGCGCCGCAGAGCTGCTCGACGCGCTGCACGTAGGCCTGGGCGTTGGCCGGCAGGTCCGCGTAACGGCGGCAGTCCGACAGATCCTCCCACCAGCCGGGCAGCTCCTCGAACACCGGCACGGCGTGGTGGAAGTCGGTCTGGGTCATCGGCATCTCGTCGGTGCGCCTGCCGTCGACCTCGTAGGCCACGCAGACCGGCACGGTCTCCAGCCCGGAGAGCACGTCCAGCT
>JBOHHD010000661.1:0-5339 GCA_050700515.1 Pseudonocardiaceae bacterium | reverse complement strand
TCGCCGCGTACTGCACAGCGCAGCGCTCGCTGCTGACCGAGCTCGCGGTGGAGACGTTGCGCGCGGGCAACGGTGAGCAGGACGACGCGCGCTATGTCGGCGGCCTGCTCGCCCACCTGCAGGCCAGCGTGGTCGGCCGGCAGGTCGCTGAGATCAAGTCCCGGCTGCAGCGGATCTCACCGGTGGAGGACAAGGACACCTACCACCACCTTTTCGGTGATCTGGTGGCTCTGGAGCAGTACTACCGGGCGCTGCGCGAGCAGGCGATGGGGGCGTACGAATGAGTCTGTGGGGCCGGATGTGGCGGCGGATATCCGGTGAGCTGCCCGCCGGATTCACCGGCACCCTGGAGCCCGACGAGCGGGTCGTGGCGGTGTCCGCGGTCACCGACGGGGGATATCTGGTGCTGACCCAACTGGGGGTCTGGGTGCCGGAAGGGACGCTGGCTCGTCGCGTCGGCTGGCATCTGATCAGCAAGGCGGTGTGGGACCGCAGTTCGCTGTACCTCACTGAGGCCGTCAGCACCGGCACCGCGGGCCAGGCTGTGTTGTTGTCCGATCTGCCGGCGCGTTGTTTCACCCTCGTCAAGGCGGGCAAGGTCCCGGAGGTGGTGCGTGCACGGGTCACCAGGTCGATCCGGACCAGCCAGCGCATCGAGCTGCCCGGTGGCGGGGCGTGGTTCGTGCAGCGCCGGGTCCCCGGCCATGACGGGGTGGTGCTGCAAGTGCGGGCCGATCCGGGGACCTCACCGGAGGCGGTGCACCAGACGGCCAGTGAGGTGGCGGAATGCTTGCCGCCTGCGCCACCCCGCTAGCGTTCGGTTCCCTCAGATCCGCGTTGAATGATCCCGGCCGTTCTTGGCCGCGCCGACGCGTCCGCCGGTCAGTTCGGTGACCTTGGCCCTGGCCACCCCGGCCGCACCCTGTACCGCCGGGTGATCCATCAGCCGGCGGCCGGCGCGCTCCAGCTGCTCATAGCGTTCGCGGCCGGCCCGGGAGCCAAGCACGTAGCCGATCGCGCCACCCAGTACGAAGCCCCACATAGCTCTCCTCCTCTCTCCTCGTCCTCATGGGCCTCCCCATCCTGCCCCAGTTCGGCCCGCCTGGGGGCGGTAGCGACATTGCTCTCAGCGGTGCGCTAGGCTGACCACCGGCCGGCCCGCAGAGGGGTCAGGTAACGCAGCACCTTCCCCGATAGCTCAATTGGCAGAGCATGCGACTGTTAATCGCAGGGTTGTTGGTTCGAGTCCAACTCGGGGAGCCCAAAACCCCAGTTCAGACGCCCTAAGCAGTCCGGCCAGCAGGGCACCTGTTAAGATCGTCTGACGCCAGTACGCCCCCACTCGGGACACCGAGGCCAAAGCATGCGGGCGCTGCGCAGGTTCCTCGCCGAGAAGTCCAACAACCGCCGCTACCGGCCCACGGTGATCGATCCGGACCTGCCGGATCTGGTGGCTGGGTACCTCGGAGCGGATTGGCCAAGCCATCGCGGTGCACTGGCCCTGGATTGACCTCAATGCCGCCACCGCTGAGCTCGGACCCAACGTCATCCGTGTCAAGGGGGAGGGCCTGCGACTGAACTGGGGAAACCACCAAGACCCAGGATCGAGTGCTGGACCTGCCTGAGCCGGTGGTGGCGATGCTGCGTCTTTCACAAGACCGTGGCTACGGTGCTCAACGACGCCGGCCTGTTCCGCGCGGCATGTTGCCGATCAGCTTGGGCATGCGCGGCCGTCGATGACCCAGGACAAGTACATGGCCTGGACAGCGCGGAATCCGCGGGCGGTGGCCGCGTTGGAGGCGATGCTGGTCACCACCCCGCAGCGCCGAGGGGTGACATTGGACCGGAGCGGGTAGGACACTGGTCCGTATGACCGTGCGCTGGGTGCTGCGCCACAACGACGTCCCCGTGTTGCTTGCCGCTCGTCACCGCACGGCGGTGACCACTCTCGCTGGGGCGATGACGGTGGTCCGGGCCTGGTGGGGTGTGGAGCAGGAGCAGCTGGTGTTGAGCTCGGAGAGGGCGTGAGCGACAAGCTGGAGTGCTCTCCGGGTGCAGCGTCTATGCCTCCAGCGTGCTCAGCGCCGTCCGGAACGATGCGCCTTATGCCTCTTGACCGTCGCTGCGCATGCTGGCGCTGGCGATCATGCAGGCAGCCTAGATCCATCACCTGAGGGACGAGTCGGCATCAGGGCTGGTTTACGATCGAAGTGAGGTAATCAAGGTGTACTGCCCGCAGTTTCGGTGCGCGGTCGCCATGGATCGTCGTGACCTAGTCCGCGAGCAGCACCCGCAGTTCGGCCAGCCGATCGGGCGCGAGTCGCTTGTGGAAAATCCTTGAGCCTTCACTCGGATTACTCGTGCTTAGTACGCGATGCCCATGTCCCTGGCAAGCAACGCGGCTTGCACGCGATCCACAACACCGAGTTTGTCGAAGATTACGGAGATACGGTTGCGCACCGCCTTTTCGCTCAAACTGAGCTGGCGAGCGATTCTCACGTTGGATTCGCCGGCTGCGAGCAGCGAGAGCATTTCGTGCTCGCGCGTGGTGAGCTGGTTCAGCGGCGGCGGCAGGAAAGGCATGGGAGCCTCATACCAACGTGCGTCAGGTTGCCGTTCCAGGAGGGTAAGTAGCAGGTCGAGTTTATCCTGCACCGGGTCACCGACCGAGGGGACACTGGCGCGCTGCGTGATGCCGAAGTATTTCCACATCGCGTTGCGGTCTTGTGCACCCGCTTTTGTGATGAACTCAGCGAGCTTTTCGACTTCCACTTTCAGGGACCAGGCTGTGATGCCAGCATCGTAGGTGTAGCAGCTCACCGGCGCATTACCGAAGGGGATGCTTGTGGTCGTGGTGTCTTTCACCAGGGCGACCGGGCGGTCGAGGGTGACGCGGATACCCAGTTCGAAGAACACGTTCGCGTTCAACCCCGAGATGTCGCACATGACCAATTCCGCGGTTTCCAGGTTCCGGATTATCTCGGCGTGGATGATCTCGGAGTGACCCACTGAAGGTGGTCGGCAACGGTCTGGTCTCGGCCGGTAACCCGGCGTGTCGTGGTGGCGATGACTCGGTCATGACCCGATACCTGATCATCCCTCTGGCTGCCGCTGCCCTGACCCTCACCGGGTGCGCCGGCGCCACCGCCCCGACAACCACCCCACCTGCCATGGTCACCATGACGAAGGAAGGGTGAGGGGCTCCAGCGGGGCCGATGCGACTGTTGCTGATCAGCCTTGAGGATGGCCGCCGGCTCGCCGAAGGACCGAGCGGGCCGTGAGTAACCGCGCCTCAGCCCACCCACTGCACTTCGAGCACGTGCACTTCCCGGTCCCGTTTCAGGATCAGGTACGTCACCATCCCGGCCGCACCGAACGGCAGGGTGCGGATGTTCCCGTCTGGATTGTCCCCCCGCCACGGCGACTCGGCCCACGGGTCCAGCTCCATCACCCCGAGTGTCTCGGCATACCCGAGCAGCGCCTCAACAGGCAGCGCCTTGATCTGCTCAACGACGCCGGGGTGAGAGGGATCGACCCGGTACACCTACCGGCCCGCGGCCAACCGCTCAGCGATCAGCCGCTTCATCTCGTCTCCCGAGATCGTGGGGAACCGTTCGCCAGCCATGATGCGGTTCGCACGATCGAGCACACCCCGCCAGTGGTCGTGGCCGTGGTGGTTGACCAGGCGGGCGGTCAGCCGCCAGTGCGCCAAGAACGACTCCAGCTCATCCAGGCGCAGAGTCTCCGCCGCGGCGTCCAGTGCCCGCCGGTAGCCGGCATCGAACTGCTCGACGTCCTCGGGCAGGATCGCCGCCCGCAACTCGGCGGGGGTGGCGTCCGCGTAGGGGATCTGCACCGCTGCCGTGGTGGCCATGGTGGGCACCCTAACCCGGGGCGGGTCGCTAGTCAGCACAACAACACGATGTACGCCTCACGACCCGAGCTCAGGGCACCACACCTCGATCGCCACGTCGACGAACTCCCGCTGGTGTTCGGGATCGACCCGCACGAGGTCGGCGGTCTGGTCCCTGGTGGCATCACCCGTGGCCATGGTCGCGCATACCAACCGGGCCTCGCTGATCACCTGATCGCGGTCGGGGACCGGAATGCCCCGCTCGTTCAGCGTGATCTCCAGGTCCAGACCCTTGCTCAATTCGGCTTGACGCAGCTGCTGCTCGGAGAGCGGGTCGCGGGTGGTCGGGCTGGGCAACGACGACGTGGGCTCGGGGGCGGGGTCACCGCCGCAGCTGGTGAGCAGGCCAAGGGCGAACGCGCCGACCAGAGCGATCACGGGTCTGGCGAGGGCGGCGAATCGAGACGCTGACGGTACCTACGATCCAACTCCCGGACCCTGGTCCTGCACCAAGCTCAGAATTCCCGATACCAGGGACACCACCGCCACCGTCAACACCGCCGCCGCCAACGCCGCTACCGCCATCGCCAACGCCACCAACAACACCGCCACCGCCGATAACCCCCCCGACACCGGTACCGGAGTAAATGCCAATGGAGGAACCGTCGGTAAGCTCATCACCACCCGAGAAGGGGGGTTAACTTCACCGATGTCCGCCAGTATCGACGACCAACGGTCGACCAGTCGGGGCATGATGCAGATCGTGGAGTTGGTTTCCACGGTGGTCGGACCATTGGCATTCGTGACCTCGATGCTCGGATACATCGGGTGGATCCGCACCCGAGCGTTCTACGGCTACTTCGGGTTAAATCCGTCGCTGATCTCGTTCTCCCCTCAGGACTACGTACTGCGCAGCACTGAGGTGAGCTTCGGTGCGGTGCCCGGCTACTCCGCTATCTTGGCCGCTGGGAGAAACGAGCACGCCAAGTGCTGGTCGGGCTCGGCGCCGTCTTGGTCTTCACTTCGCTCGGTGGCGCCACCACGGAGGCGTCAGTGGCGGTGTTCCCCCCGATCACCGGAGCAGCGCTGCTCGGACTCGGGGCCGTGATCCTCCTCCGCTTCGGCACAGGATCGAGATCGACGCGGCGAGTCCGGCTCCTGCCACCCGCCGCGGTCGGGCTCGCCGCGGTCATGCTCGTACTCGCCGGCTTCTGGGCCATGACCATCTATGCGCGAGATCTCGGCAATGACGCAGCGGAGGGCATCAGTGACAATCCACGGAACGTGCCGGTGGTCACCGTCTACAGTCGCGAACCCCTCGACCTGCCCGGAACGAACGTCATCGCCTCCCGAGTACTCGACCCGAATCAACAATGGAACTACCGCTACGTGGGGGCACGTCTGCTGACCTACTCCAACAACCGCTGGTTCCTCATCGTGCAACCAGAATCAGAGATCTATCGTCCTTCTGTGACCATCCTGCCCG
>JBOHHD010000660.1:0-7626 GCA_050700515.1 Pseudonocardiaceae bacterium | reverse complement strand
CTGTACGAGCGCGCCGGCGCGACCGTCGTCGAGCTGGTCCGGCGGTACTACGAGCACGGCGAGCCCGTCCTGCCGCGCGACATCGCCACCCGGGCCGCGTTCGAGAACGCCATGACCCTCGACATCGCCATGGGCGGCTCCACCAACACGGTCCTGCACCTGCTCGCCGCCGCCCGGGAGGCCGAGGTCGACTACACCTTGGCCGATATCGATGCCCTGTCCCACCTTGTGCCGGTGCTGTGCAAGGTCGCCCCCAACGGCAGCTACCTGATGGAGGACGTGCACCGCGCCGGCGGCATCCCCGCCATCCTGGGCGAACTGCACCGCGGCGCCCTGCTGAACGAGGACGTGCACACCGTCCACGCTCCGACGCTGGCCGAGTGGCTCGGTAGCTGGGACGTGCGCGGTGGCTCTCCCTGTCCGGAGGGGGTGGAATTGTGGTACGCCGCCCCCGGCGGCAAGCGCTCCGCCGAGGCGTTCTCCCAGTCCGAACGCTGGGAATCACTGGACATCGACGCCGCCGAGGGCTGCATCCGCGCCATCGCCCACGCCTACTCTCGAGACGGTGGGTTGGCCGTGCTGCGCGGTAACCTCGCCGTGGACGGCGCGGTCGTCAAAACGGCCGGGGTGGATCAGTCGATCCTGATCTTCGAGGGTCCGGCGGTCGTCTGCGAGTCGCAGGAAGAGGCCGTTGCGAAGATCCTCGGCGGACAGGTCAACGAGGGTGACGTCGTCGTCGTGCGCTACGAGGGACCTCGGGGCGGCCCCGGGATGCAGGAGATGCTCTACCCGACGTCCTTCCTCAAGGGTCGGGGGCTGGGCGCGGCGTGCGCCCTGGTCACCGACGGCCGCTTCTCCGGTGGCACCTCGGGCCTGTCCATCGGTCACGTCTCGCCGGAGGCCGCGGCGGGCGGCACCATCGCCCTGGTCGAGGACGGCGACCGGATCCGGATCGACATCCCCGCCCGTGCGATCAGCCTGCTCGTCGACGAGCCGACCCTGACCGCCCGCCGCGACGCACTCGGCGGCGTCTACGCCCCCAGGTGCCGCGATCGCGTGGTCTCCACGGCCCTGCGCGCCTATGCCGCGTTGACCACCAGCGCTGACCAGGGCGCCGTGCGCGACGTGACGAAACTGAGCTGAGACCTCCACAACCAGGCGGGGGCCAGAAGCCCTTAAGTCTGTTTGCCGGTGGGGGACGAATGCGGTGGTGCGGTTGATCGCCTCGGCGCGGGCGCAGGTCCACCGCCAGGCGGCGGTCACCACCGAAGGTGTTCTACAGTTGCGTGACGTTTGTCAAACGCAGGGATACTTTGGAGCCATGGCGACCACGATCGGCTTTCGGCCCACTGAGGAGGACGAGCGGATCATCAAGGCGGCGATGCGCCCTGACGAGGGCATCAGCGACGTGATCCGCCGCGCGCTGCGGCTCCTCGAGCGCGAAATCTGGCTCTCCCAGGCCCGATCCGACGCCGCGCGCCTCGCCGGAGAAGACCTGACAGACGAGGTTGATGCGTGGTGATTCGGGGCGCGGTCTACCGAGTGGATCTGGGTGAGGCCAAGCGCGGCCACGAGCAACGCGGCAGGCGCCTTGGTCTGGTGCTCAGCCCGAACTCCATGCCCCGGAGTGTCGCCACGATCGTCCCCACCTCGACCACTGCGCAGCCCGCCGTCTTCCGCCCCTCAACGGAGATCAACGGACAGGAAACCAGGTTCCTCGTCGACCAGATCCGCAGCGTCGACACCGATTACCTCATCGGCGATCCGGTGCACTACCTCGAACACGACGAACTCGCCGAAGTCGAGCACGCCGTCGCTCGGTACCTCGGCCTGTGAAGTCGGGTGTTCATCAGCCTACGCAGCCGCACCACACTGGAAGTGCTGGAGCATTGCTCGATCGTATTCGCCCATTCACAGCCACCGCCTCAGCGCGAGCATGATGGGGTCATCGACAGAAACGAGTGGTGACCGGCTTGGTGAGGAGCTGATGTGCGAGGTCGGGTCCTGCTGATGGGAAGCGTGCTCGCCGCGATCATGGTAGCGATACTGACCACCGCGGCGCTGCTCCTGGTCGAGCCGAACCTGTCCACGGCCGAGGCGATCAGGACCGGCGGTCTGGCCGGGGGTGCGGTCATCGCCCTGTACGCGCTGTGGCTCAACGACCGGCGTCGACGCACAGACGAAGCTCGACACGAGCTGGAGAGCGACAAGGCGGCGGACGAGCGCTTCGCGCGCGCCGTGGAGCTTCTGGGCAACGAGGCCGATCAGGTGCGGGTCGGCGCGCTGCACGCATTGGTATGGCTTGCCGACTCCACTCCGCGCTACAAGCAGACCGTGCTCGACGTGCTCTGCGCTTACCTGCGCCGACCGTTCACCCACCCCAGCTACGGGAGGAGCGCAGATGAGCTGGATCAGGCGAGTCCTGACGATTCGTCAGATTCGTCGGTGGCCGACCGGGAGCGCCAAGTGCGGCTCACCGCCCAACGGCTGATCACGGACTTGCTCCCGTGGGGGCAAAACCCGGACCGGAGGGCTTACCACCTCGACCTGACCGGGGCCAGCTTGGAGCACTTCCGGTTAGAGGGCAGACGGATCGGTCGCCTCACGGCGCGCCTCACGCGATTTTACGGCACCACCCGCTTGAGCGGAGTGCACGCGAGCAAGCCCGCTCTCTTCACCGGTGCCGTCTTCCTCGGGCGTGTGGACCTGCGCGATGCCCGGTTCGAGGGCGGTATCTCCTTCCAGGGGACGGCCTTCTTCAGCGAAGTAGACTTCAAGGGTGCATTGGTCAGCACCTTCATCGACCTGAACACCACCGCGCCAGAATGGCAGACCGGCACTCTCGCAATCACCGAGGGGACCAAGGTCAAGGGGGAAGCCGGTCGCTGGGCGCTCGCTTGATGTATTGCCAAGCTGATCGCCCCTTACTCGATGCTATTGATAGCACCTCAACGTTCTCGCTGAGTCGTTCAATGCCGCGATGAAAGTCGAGCGCATTCCTCGCATCCGCTACCCGACGAGCACGATCGATCACTGCGGTCGGTGACCTCCGCCTGGCCAGGCTTTAGGATCATCCGTGGATTGTGTTCGGCGGTGTCGGTCGACGATCGGAGCTGGGGTTGGCGCGTGGGGCGGATACGAGGCGGGCTGAGGTCGTCGAATTCTGGCGGACTGTGGAGATGTTCAGCCCGCAGCGGGTCGAGAAAGTAAGTCTCGAGCGGCTGGTGTTCGCTGTCCGGCGCGGTGAGCCGCTGCCCTGGGAGCCCGACCACGAACTCGCTCGTCGGAAGCTACGCCCGAACCAGGCCTGGCGACACGTCGTCTACTTGGGGATCTACCGTCTCGACGCAGTGTTCGAGGTACTCTCGCGCGTCTTCACGCCGGATCGAGACAGTTATGACGAGCGTCCGGCCGGGGAGAGTGCCATCGCGGCGTTCATGGTCGGCGAGGACGGGCGCGCGCTCGTCGACTCCAAGGTGCTTTCCAGCTGTGCGTGGGCCACCGGCGAGGTGTTGCGCGAGAGGCGGCGCAGGCGGGACTGGCTCTCCGGATTCGACGAGGCCACCACAGAGTTCGGCAAGGCGTGGCAGGACGTGGTCACCGACTACAGGACCATCTCGGGAAATGACGGTCAGCAACAGCAGGTCCAGGTCCTGCGCATACTGAATGGCGCCGCCCTCACCGCGTGCCTGGCCGTTGCCGTGGATTCGGCGCAGATCGACACAGCGTTGCCCTGCGCGGAAATCCGGATCAGCAGCCAGATCGTGGCCAAGCGCACGGCGGACAACGCGGGCGGCCTCGAGTTCCTCAACAGCTTCATCATGGGCGACCTGGACCGGATCGCCAAGCGAACGGCCAAGGCAGACATCGGTGCTGCCCTGCGCGAGTATCTGCGGCCGGAAGCCGAGATCCCCATCGCTCGGCGAGTCGACGTGCGCGCCCAGATCGGCGCCGTGCTGGCAGCCACCGCCCCGGACGCGGTGCCCGCAGGCCGCTGGCCCAGCCACCCTGAGCACGCGCTCGCGCTGAACCAGCAGCTGGCGGTGAGCACCGCGATGCGGATGACCGACACTGGCGTCCTGGGAGTCAATGGCCCGCCCGGCACCGGAAAGACCACGATGCTGCGCGACCTCATCGCGGCGCAGGTGGTGGAGCGGGCCCGGCGGTTGGCGGCGCTGTCGGACCCGAAGAAGGCGTTCGCCGGCAAACCGCTGCGATGGAGTACCGGGGAGCGCACCCGGGTCGTCAGTGCGTGGCGGTCCGACCTCACCGGCTTCGAGATGGTGGTGGCGTCGACGAACAACGGCGCGGTGCAGAACGTCACCGACGAGATCCCGGCTGCGGACGCGATCGACGAGTCGTGGCGGGAGAGGGCCAGGGCGGTGGGCTACTTCCCCGACATCGCCACGGCGCTGCTCGCCCCTGAGCCCGACGCCGAGGCCAGCCGGTCCCCAAGCCAGTCGACGAGCGCCGGAGGTTGGGCGCTCGTGGCGGCCCGGCTGGGCAACAAGACCAATCGCAGCCGATTCGTGAACGCGTTTTGGTATCACGCTCCCGACGATCCAGCCGACGACAAGCCATGGTTCGGACTGCTGCCCGTACTCAAAGGCTACGAGCAGACCGCCCCTGAACAGCCTTGGTCGGCGGCCGTCGCTGATTTCCGCGCCGCCGAAGCGCGGGTGAGAACCATTCGCGCCGAACGGTCCAGGATTTACCAAGCCGCCGAGCGTCAAGCGCACCTGAACAGCGAACTCGCCGATCTGCGGCGCTCGGTGTCCGCAGCTGGGGAACGGGTCGAGCTCGCGCAGGAACGGCACGAGGCGGCCCTCCGCGGCGAGCGCAAGCGACAGGCTGAGGCCGAAAACGTCGCGAAAGCACACTACACCGAGGCCCAACGGATCGCCGAAGAGCGTCGGGCCCATGCCGAGCGAATCGCTCAACAACGCCGGGCCAACGCCGAGCAGGCGGTTCGCTCATGGGAAGCCGAGCTGAACCGGCGCTGGCCGGCCCACGCCCAGCACCGGCAGTCCCGGCCGGGGCTGTGGAAGCGGCTGCGCACGTTCGGCGCGGCGGGCAGGCAGTGGTCACAGCAGGACGAGTGGCTGGCCAAGGAGGTGCGCGTCGCTCAGGACGAGATCCGCGCCGCCCAGGACAGGGTGGACGCTGCCCTGACCGTCCCGGCTCCGGAGCCACCTGCGGCACCGCCCCCCTATGAGCCGCTCATGGCGGCGCGGCGGGAGCGGGCGCTGACCGAGCAACGGGTGAACGCAGCCGTGCAGGCCCGGGCGGAGAGCGAGCGCGCGCTTCAGGCCTGCCAGGCGGAACTTCGCGCCCTCGACAGCCTGCTCGGCCATGCGGCGACAGCCCTCGGGAGGCACTACCCGGACACCACCTGGTGGGAGGATCGCGAACGCCGGGAACTGGCCGCTCTGTGGACCGACAAGGAGTGGAATCTCGTCCGTAGTGAACTGTTCCTCGCGGCTCTGAGACTGCACAAGGCCTTCCTTCGGCACACGCCCACCCAGATGCGTCGCAACTTGCAGGCCGCCATGGACCTGGTCAGTGGTGATGTGCCCGGCGACCTTCCCGAGGGGGCGGTGCTCGCCGCGTGGCAAAGCCTGTTCTTCGTCGTGCCGGTGGTCTCGACGACGTTCGCCTCCTACGCCCGGCTGTTCGGCCATCTCGGTAAGGAAGCGCTTGGCTGGCTGCTCATCGACGAAGCCGGGCAGGCGACGCCGCAGAACGCCGTCGGGGCGTTGTGGCGGGCCAAGCGCGCCGTGGTCGTCGGCGACCCACTGCAGCTGGAGCCGGTCACCACCCTGCCATTCCGTGCCGAGCAGGCGATCCGCAACGAACTCGGCGTCGACGAGCAGTGGTCGACCAGCCGCATCTCCGTCCAGCGCCTCGCCGACCGCCTCACCCCGCTGGGTACCTGGCTGCCCGACGACGACGGCAAGGCCTGGGTCGGTGTCCCGCTGACCGTGCATCGGCGCTGCGACCAGCCCATGTTCGGCATCGTCAACACCATCGCCTACGACGGGCTCATGATCGACGGAACCGGCCAGAACTCCGGCGAGCGGTTCGACGCGGCCTATCCGACGCTCCCGCCGTCCAAGTGGATCGACGTGGCCGGCGGCGGAGCCCAGGGCCACTGGATTCCCGATGAGGGCCGCCAGTTGGACCGCATCCTCGGCACGCTCGCCGAGCTTGAGTTCGACATGTCCGAAGTGATGGTGATCGGCCCGTTCCGGGACATCGCCCGCCAGGTCAGCGGCAGATCCCGGCGGTATCCGGGCCTGGTGGCCGGTACCATCCACACCGCCCAGGGCAAACAGGCGGATATCGTCGTCCTCGTCCTGGGCGGCGCTCCCGACCGCCCCGGTGCCCGCAAGTGGGCGGCGAGCAAGCCCAACCTGCTCAACGTCGCCGTCAGCAGGGCGAAACGTCGGCTCTACGTCATCGGCAACCGGCAGGCGTGGTCACCCTGTCGCTACTTCGACGTCTTGGCCACCCACCTGCCGTACACCACTCCCGTCCAGCCGCAGTGAACCCTCGCGACCGAGGAGCTCATATCCTTCGGTCGATGCTCTCGATCACCGTGCGCATCCGCAGCGGGACGGCGGGTGACGTCGCCGCCGTGCTGGTCGCCGCCGTGCTGGTGGCCGTGGCCGCCCTCGTCGGGGCGATCGCCCGCAACCACGACGTCCCGATCCACGCCGACACCGCGCCCTTGTACGCCCGCTGGCTGCCCCACCTGGGGCCGGGCACCATACCCACGGTGCTGGTGGGCGCGCTCGTGGTCCTGTTCGGACCGCGGCTCGCCGCCCAGTTGTCATGGCGAAAACTGCTCGCCGCCGCTTATCTCGGCTCGTTGGTCTGGACGCTCAGCCTGGCCCTGGTGGACGGGTGGGAGCGCGGCGTCACCGGGCGGTTGACCACCCCCACCGAATATCTCGCTGAAGTGCCCCGCGTCGACGACGTGTCCACGATGCTGAGCACCTTCGCCGACCGGATCACCGGTATTTCACCGCAGACCTGGATCACGCACGTGGCGGGCCATCCGCCGGGCGCCACCCTCATCTTCGTCGGTCTCGACCGGCTCGGTCTCTCCAGCGGCGCCGCGGCGTCTGTGCTCTGCATTGTGGTCGGCGCCTCGGCCGCGGTGGCGGTCGCGGTCACCCTCCGAGCGCTCGGACACGAAACCGCCGCTCGGGCCGCGTTGCCCTTCGGCGTGCTGCTGCCCGGCGCGGTGTGGGTCGGAGCGTCCGCCGACGGGCTGTTCGCCGGCGTACTGGCGTGGGGAGTGGCCCTGTTCGCCCTCGGCGCCACCGGAACCGGCGCCCGCGGCGCCATCGCCACCGCGGCAGGCGGACTGGTGCTCGGCGGAACTCTCTATCTGTCCTACGGCCTCGTCCTCGCCGCGTTCTTCCCGCTCGCGGTGCTCGCCGTCACCCGACGGCTGTGGCCGTTGCTGATCGCCACCGCAGCGGTGATCGCGGTCGTCGCCGCGTTCGCGGCACTGGGCTTCTGGTGGTTCGACGGGTACGAGCAGGTACAGCAACGCTATTACCAACCCGGCGAGTACGGCCTGGAACGGCCGTACTGGTACTGGGTGTGGGCCAACCT
>JBOHHD010000659.1:0-6456 GCA_050700515.1 Pseudonocardiaceae bacterium | reverse complement strand
GTACTGCGGAACTGCACCCTCGACGGCGCGCGATGGGACCGCTCGACCGCCTATCGGACTCAAGCACTTCGGTGTCGACCGACCAACCCGCCGAACAGATCGGGCTGGCTCGTCGCTCCCAACTCGGGAGCCGACATCGAACACGCTCGGTGTGTCTCCTTCACCGGCCACACCGACTGGGTGGGGGCTGGGGTGTTCAGTCCGGATGGCACCCGGGTGCTGACCACCAGCGACGATGCCACGGGGCGGATCTGGGACGCGGTCAGCGGAGAGCAGATCGCCTGGCAGCTGGAGCAGTTACCGGGAGGGGAAATCGCCGTCTGGTCTGTCCCGGATCACCGCCCGCTCGGCGCATCCCCCGGCGCCTGGCGCTGGCTGGGCTGGCTCGTGCCCATCGACGGTGTCATCACCCGGCTTCCGGCGGAAACCTTCGGGGAACTTTCCCCGCTCACCACCCACCAACAGTTCACCACCCACCAACAGTTCACCACCCACCATCAGCACTGAGAGCGCGTCGGTGAACTTGTCAGCCCGAGGTGGTCCGTGGTCGACCTGGCCACCTGGCAGGCCGCCCGTGACGAGCTCCTGATCCGCGAGAAGGCCCATACCCGCGAGGGCGACGCGATCGCCGCGGCCCGCCGCCGGCTGCCGATGGTCGAGCTCGACGGGACGGTCGAGGTCACCGGCCCGCGAGGGCTGCACCACCACGGCCTGGCACCTGAAGGACGCGGTCTACCTCACCTACTCCACGACGGGCCGCGGCAACGAGCCGATCAACAGGTCCCTCGGCCTGCTCGACATGACGCCCTACGGCCGCGGCGAGGCGTGGGAGGACAACCCCGAGGGCTGGCCCGTGATCGGCGATGTTCGTGAAGGGCACCCGTCCGAGGGCCGCCAGGCCTGCTGGTACTGGCGCTCGGACGCCGACGGGAACGCCACCGGGGGCCCGGCCAGCCGCCCCGTGCCGCAGTGGACCCGCCCTGACGCGACCCCCGTGGAGACCCTCGGCCGGCACGGCCACCACCACTGACGCGCCTTCGTCGACGCAGCGCTGCGTGAACGTGATCGCCGCTGCAGATCGGCCGTTGCCCAGCACTGCGGACCCGGCGATGGCCCCATCAACATCAACTCTCCACCGGGACGTCGACCACCGGCCCGCCCTGCCGTAGCAATCTCGTAATGCCCGAACGGATACTGAACACCAAGTTCGCGGCGTCGTGACGAGGACAGTGGTGGTCCTATCCGATGCAGGAGTTGATGATGAGTCAGTTGACCGAACACGATCGGCCCCGGCGCACGTTGCGGCGCCGTCCGGCGATCTGGATCCTGTCGGGCATCGTGGTGGTGCTCGTCGTCGGGTTGTGGGCTTTCCAGCCATGGAAGCTGTGGACCCGCAGCATGGTGGACGAAGCGCTGCCCGGCGTCCCCGCCGCCGCCCCGGACGCACTTCCCGCCCCGGATGCCGCCGCCGCCTCGGACGCACCCCCCGTCCCGGACGCGCCCGTTGCGCCTGCCGCCGCGCCGGTGGTGCTCGCCGAGGGGCAGTTCGTCACTCAGGAACACGAGACCACCGGCCTCGCCCGGCTGGTGCAGCTCCCCGACGGCTCGCGGCTCGTCCGGTTCGAGGGCCTGTCCACCAGCGACGGTCCCGACCTGCACATCTGGCTCACCGACCAGACCGCCGGGGGAGAGTGGGGCAAGTACGACGACGGACGCCACGTGGCCCTCGGCGAACTCAAGGCCACCGACGGCAACCAGAACTACGCCATCCCCCCCGACGCCGACCTGACCGGGCTCACCAGCGTGGTGATCTGGTGCGATCGCTTCAATGTCGCCTTCGGCTCCGCCTCCCTCGCCCACTAGCGTGTGGCCATGAAGTTTCAGAACATCACCGTCCACCCGGTCAGCGGCGAAGGACCCGAGGATGTCCTGGTCGATGACCAGGGCAGCATCTACACCGGACTCGCCGATGGCCGGATCCTGCGGATCAGCGAGACCGGGGACAAGATCGAGACCATCGCCGAGACGCCAGGGCGCTCCCTCGGGCTGGAGTTCTACGGCGACGACGAACTGGTCGTGTGCGCTTCCGACCACGGCCTGCTCGCGGTGACGATCTCGACCGGGGCGGTGCGCACGCTGACCGACACGGTGGCCGGTACGGCGCTGATCGCGTGCAACAACGCGGCTGTCGCCGGTGACGGCACCATCTACTTCAGTGATTCGTCCCAGCGCTACCCGATTCCCGAGTGGCGCAAGGACCTCATCCAGCAGACCCGAACCGGCCGACTGTTTCGGCGAAGCCCCGACGGCACGATCGACGAGCTGCTCAGCGGGCTGCACTTCGCCAATGGGGTCGCGCTGGCCCAGGACGAGTCGTTCGTGACGGTCGTCGAGTCCGGCGGATACCGGGTCCGTCGAGTGTGGCTGGCCGGTCCGCACGCGGGGAGCAACGACATCTTTCTCGATGACATCGCCGGGTATCCGGACAACTCCTCGACCGGCACCGATGGACTGATCTGGGTGGCGGTGCCAAGTCAGCGGGTCGCGGCAGCGGCCGTCGTGCAGCGCATGCCCGCTCCGGTGCGCGCGTTGGTGCTCCGGTTGCCGGAAAGGTTGCAGCCGGCACCGTCTCGAACGGTGAGCGTGCTCGGGGTGAACGACGACGGCCATGTCGTGCACTCCTACCAAGGCGAGATCGAGGGCTTCCACATGTTGACCGGGGTGCGCGAGCGCAACGGCAAGCTGTACTTCGGCAGTCTGCTGGAGAGTTCCATCGCCATCGCCGATCGGTAGCCAGCTAGGTCGTCTGTTCGGCTGAGCTGAAGCTGCCGTACCTGATGAATCCGACGCGGCGACCAGCTCGCGCACGTCCTCGGCGAACTCCTCCTCGGTGCCCAGCGGTTCGAGATTCGCCGCGTCGAGTCCCGCCGCGTTGTCGCCGTTGTGCTCGTGGATCGTCATGCTCAGCTCGCTTGCGCTGTCACCAGCCGAGTCCGTCGGCCTCATCTCCACTACTCTGGCGCAGTACCAGTGACCAGGATGAGGAGGCGCGGGATGACCCAAGAGGTCGCAGGTTCGAATCCTGTCCCCGCAACCACACGACGATGCTCCGGCCAGCGCGGTCGGGGCATCGTCTGTGTTGGGCGCATCCGCCCCTGATCCCGCCTGGAGCGGCGGTCGTGAACAGCTAGGCGTCAAATAGCTACCGCTTCCATCGCTTACCTGTCGCGATGGGGGCGCGACCAGCTCCAAGCGCTCCGATGCGGCGATCACAGCATGATGGCCGCAGGAACGGCTACCTGGACAAGTTGGGCTCTGCCCAGACCACGGCGCGGGGACCGACGATTTCCAAGACCTAGCAGGCCGGCGAACCGGGCGTCACGGCGAGCCTCTTGGAGCACGGCGCCAAGCTCCCGTAGGCCGTCCTCGGTCAGTTCGTGGTACCGCCTGGGTGGGCGCTTCTCCTGGATCGTGATGGGGTCTTCCAGCCGTCGGTGAGCCAACCCTGGTCGAGTAGCCGGGTGAGCATGGGGTAGAGCACCCCGGAGCGGACCCCGGAGCGTTGGGAGAGTTGGTAGCCCCAGTGTTGTCCGGTGGGGTTGTCCAGGAGGGCGATGGCCACCTGGATCGGGGCGTGCGTCGTGCGCATGACCCTTGGCATACATAGGTAGGCGTCCGGGGTCTTCGCGTTCGCCTGGACGCACGGTCCGATCGTCGGTCAGACTAAAGGTGTGACCGTGAAGGTGGGCATCTCCCTGCCCGACGCCACCCACGCCCGCGCGCTCGAACACGCCCGCGACCTCGGCACCACCCTGTCGGGCCTGGTCGACGCCGCGCTGAGGGCGGAGCTGACCCGCCGCGACCTAGCCGACCACGTCGCCATGCTCACCGCAGCCGATGACCCCGCCCGACTGGCCGAGCGCGCCCGCCGACGCACCGAGACCCTCGCCGACTGGAAAGCGGGGCGGTGACCGCGCCTGACGCGGTCCGCCAAGGCGACGTCCTCATCTCGAACCCCTCACCTCTGACCGGGGAGCGAGAGCTGTACGTGATCGTCTCCGCCGACGTCTACAACACCGCGGGTGGTCCCACCGCGCTGATCGCCGAGATCGAAACCGGCACCCGCTACCGGGCCAGCGCCTACGCCACCGAAACCGACTATGGGGTGGTGCTGGCCGACCGGGTGCTGTGGCTGCCCGTGGGCATGCTCGGCGAGCACTTCGGCCGGCTCAGCGAGCAGCAGCGGGAGCGGGTCGTGGGACAGATCATCGCCGTGCTGACCGGGCGGTAGGGCCACCTGGACCGGCCCCGTCGCCCCTGCCGTGGATTCCGGCTGGTCACGGGCTTGGGTGACGCTGGCTCGTGACTCACGAGCGGACAGCGGACACGATTGACAGCGGTACCTCCTGCTCAAAAGCAGGTCGAGTCCTCGGGACTCGGTGATCACCTCCTGACAGCACTTGCCGGGAACGATCGTCGGGCAAGCGGTGCATCTGGCGCCCGCACGTGATCATTATCTGCCCGGCCAGGAGCGGGGCGGTCTCCGTGCCACCGGTGACCGCCCCATCGCCATCGAACTCAAACCATGCGACCGGAAGAGAACGGATGACTATGTCTAGTTTAGAACCCAGCGAACCGAAGGGCGATCCTCCCGCCGGTTGGGAGGTGTTACTCAAGCTTTTAGGGGACTGGGGAATCGTCTTGAGGTTTGCGTTGATCCTGATCATTTTGGTCGTGGCGGCGGTCACGATCGTTGCTCTCCTTGTGCCCATCGATCTGGCCGCACTGATCGCCTACGCCAGAGACCACTACGGCATCAAGCAACTTATGGCCTGGTGGTGTCACCGAGGGGACGGTGCTTGAACGTGCGATGCAGGCGTTCGGCTGTGGGCCGTCCCGGCACCGCGACCCCCGCTCTGCTCCACCCTCGCGAAAGGGAAGATCTGTCCCACCCACGGCCCCGCCGGGGCGGGTAGGTAAATTCTCAACCACCTACCCGAATTACATGAGTGGAATTTTGCGGAACCGCTTGTACGAGGGGACGTGCCGTGCTGTGGTGACTAGACGCGCAGCACGGGAATGCGAGTCGGAAATGCGAATAGAGTGTTCAAAAAGAGGGCTGTTTTCAAAAAATGTTGTGATGGCTTTCTTCTGTTCATTCTGTCTTGGTCTTGTAGTGATGGGATGTAACTCAACCGCGCCCTCGGAGAGCACCAGTCCGCCGGTAAATAACACCGATCCGTCAATCTCCACTTCAGTCTCCACGCCGTCTACCACCGACGCCTCGATGTCCCCGAATGTGACTACCTCACCTGGCGCCAGCACTGTCGAGATATTGCCGGTGCCCACAATTCAGCTCCCAGACCCTGGAAAAACTCCGGGACCTCCGGCCACAGGACCACCGGATGGGCCGACACCACCGCCACCGGCTGAGCCGACACCACCAGGTAATAGTGGCTTCCCATCGACCACATCATCACCGCCACCGACCACATCATCACCACCGACATCACCACCGACACCGACACCGCCACCGACAACAACAAAAACAAAAACAACGCCACCGACTCCACGGGAGGAAAGATCGTAAGCTCATCATTGGCCGAGGGTAGAGGCTGACTTCACCGATGTCGACCAACACCGACGACCAAGGGCCGGCCAGTCGCAGCATGATGCAGATCGTGGAGTTGGTTTCCACGGTGGTCGGGCCATTGGCATTCGTGACCTCGATGCTCGTATACGTTGGGTGGATCTACACCCGCGCGTTTTACGGCTACTTCGGGTTGAATCCGTCGCTAATCTCGTTCTCCTCTCAGGACTACGTACTGCGCAGCACGTACGTGAGCTTTGGCGCGGTCCTGCTCCTCGCCCTTGCAGGCGCCGTCCTGTTTGGTCTCGACCGATTCCTCGCCTGGCTACTCCGCCACCTTGGCGGCTGGGAGAAACGAGCACGCCAAGTGCTTGTCGGGCTCGGCGCCGTCTTGGTCTTCACTTCGCTCGGTGGCTCCACCACGGAGGCGTCAGTGGCGGTGTTCCCCCCGATCACCGGAGCAGCGCTGCTCGGACTGGGGGCCGCGGTCCTCCTCCGCTTCGGTGCGGGATCGAGATCGACGCAACGAGCCCGGCTACTGCCACCCGCCGCGGTCGGGCTCGCCGCGGTCATGCTCGTACTCGCCGGCTTCTGGGCCATGACCATCTATGCACGAGATCTCGGCAATGGCGCAGCGGAGGGCATCAGTGACAATCCACGGAACGTGCCGGTGGTCACCGTCTACAGTCGCGAACCCCTCGACCTGCCCGGAACGAACGTCATCGCCTCCCGAGTACTAGACCCGAATCAACAATGGAACTACCGCTACGTGGGGGCACGTCTGCTGACCTACTCCAACAACCGCTGGTTCCTCATCGTGCAACCAGAATCAGAGATCTATCGTCCTTCTGTGACCATCCTGCCCG
>JBOHHD010000658.1:0-7767 GCA_050700515.1 Pseudonocardiaceae bacterium | reverse complement strand
CCGCCTGGCCGGCGAACTGATGGCCTGCTTCCGCCAGACCACAGGCCAGGCACTGCCGTCAGACGACGGGTACCGGGATGCCTGGAAAAAGCAGTAGCCCGGACAGCGTCGGTCAACCGGTGCGAATACCGTCGATGAGCTGATCGATGCGCTGCGCGACCTGGGCGAGCGTCGCCGGGGCGAGCGTGGTCCAGCCCGTGCCGTCCGGACCGCGTAGCGGCTGCAGCGTGTATCCGCCGTGCTCGGTGGCCAGGTAGGCCACCGGCACACCGGCGGAGTGCCGCTTGCCGAGGCGGTCGCGGCGGGCGGCGCCGAACTTCCCGCCACCGTGCTGGGGACCGCGCATCATCGCCGCGAAGGATCGTGCGTCAGCGGGCTTGGTTCCGCCCCGGGTCAGCAGGTTCTCCAACTGTTCTCCCGTGAGCCCCGACTGCCCGTCGCGGGCCGGCCGCGACAGCAGCTCGGAGGACACCGAGACCGACGACCCTGGGCCGGCCGGGCGATCCGGCAGCAGCCGGGCGACCGCCATGCACAGACCGCCGGCCGCTCCGGTGTGCACCACCAACCGGTGCGCGTCGAGCAAGGCCAGCACGCCGTACTCGCCCCGGGAACCGGCGAGCAGCCGCACCTGTGCGCCTCCGGTCTGCACCCATCCGTTGATCTCTCGCCCGGGGCGGGCCAGCACCCGCAGCGCCTCTGCCAGCGCGGGCACAACACCGCGACGATCAGCCAAACCTCGGGCGCGCAAGCCGTCCAACGTGCAGTCCACCTGAACCCGCCACTGCTCCTTGGTCAGCTCCGACAGCCCCGGGAGATCCAGGTTCCAGTGCCGCATGCCGAGCCCGAGCGCGTGCCAGGCCGTTCGGTACTCCTCGTGGCTCAGCTCGACCGTGCTGCCCTGCACCGGTCATCCCCCTCAGTCGTCAATATCCGCGCCGATCACCGGCGGTGCGGTGGCCGGCAGCTCACCGACGATCTCGTGCGGATCGCTCTGGATCAGGTATCTACGGCGGTGCTCACGGTCCTTCCCGCCACCTTGGCCGCCAGCTCCGCCGAACGGTGCTCCCATCCCGCCGGCACCCGCACCCGCGCTCGTACCGCGCACTGCGGCCGCCGTGCCGCGGGCACCCTCCGCACCAGGCGGACCACCCATTCCCGGCTGGGGACCAAAACCGGCCGCACCTACGCCGGGCCGCAGCCCGGATCCGGCGCCACCACCCCGGCTGGCACCCATCGATGGATGATGCAGGGTTCCTGACCCCGGCCTGGCGCCACCCCTGGCTTCCGGACCACCCCTGGGCGGGGCGCCATTCCTGGACCCGGCGCCAAACGGAACCGGAGCCGGGGTCACGCCCTGGCCCGGTGTCGGGTTCGCGATCCCTCCACCCGATCCCGGCGCACCGGGACCGGCCTGCCCACCCGACGACGGGGCGAACTGCGCCGCCGTGCCCTCCCGAGAGGCCAGGATTCCTCGGAGCGCCTTCTCCACGTACGTCTTGGCAGTGTCCCCGACGTCCTGAGCCAACTGCTTCCACGCCTGGCTGACTTCTTGCAACGGCTGCGAACCCACCCCACCGTTAATATTGTCGTAGATGACCTGATGGTCGGCATCATCGTAATTGAAGTTCGTTCCCATCGCTTCCCCTCAACTCTTTGTGGGTAGGTTCAGCACTACCGACTCCGCTATCCGCTTACCCACCACACACGCCTGCTGCGGATCGTTGTCGAACTCGCCTGACTCGTAGCTCACCGTCACACTTTGACGCTCCGCCGGTTTGACGTCAATGTCGCAGATGGGCAGGTCCGCATTTGATCTCGTGACAATAGCGGGATACCCTCCGACTTCGGTCAGCTCGAAGAATGGAAGATCTTCTCGCATACTATATACGGCTTCTAAGGTCAGATTGTTGGTGAACACGCCGATGCCGACTCGCCGATATTCCGACCGGTCAGGCGCGGTACTCCTCCACACGCAACGAACCGTGCCGAACAGACCATCCGACTGTTGCGGCGGCAGATCGAGGCCGAACCCCGCAGCCTGTGGTGAGGGCAGCAGCTCACACGTGCGGCGGGCCATGGCCGCGACATCGCGCGGGTTGTTCACCGACGGGATCGGGCTCACCGCCGAGGCGCTCGGCTGCCTCGGGTCCGGCTGATCCAGATCAGAACCGGTGCCACCGCACCCCGCCAGCAGGATCAGACACCCGGTCGCGACCACACCCACCATCGGTCGGACCCTCATTGCGGCAGCCCCCGACTTGGCTGCGGAAGTTTCAGCTCATCAACCCGCAGGTAAGACTTCAGATCCTCCCCCAGCTTCGCCGCGAGGTCCTCCAACTGCTGCGCGCCAGCCCGAAGAGTCGCGTATAGGTTGTTCTCCCCGCTGTCCAAAGCCCACTTGCCGATCTGCTCGGCGGCGTGCAAGCTGACGCCGTCCGCACCCGGAGCGAGCACGGTCGCTAGGCCACGGGCCAGTTCTGCGCGACTTCTGAGAAACTCGGCGGCAGCTTTGAGGTCGGCGATGGCCTCAGGAGCGCGTTCGATATCGATCGTGAAGTGCGCACTGGTAGAGCCCAAGGCGCCCAGACCCGCGTAACTGAGGATGTTGCCCGTATCGGCCGCACCAGGCAACGACACGGGCGGGCCGACCAGACCCGACACACCGCCGTCCAGCTCGCCTTCGCTTCCGGCACCCATCGAGCTCCTTCAGACACTGACGGTCAGTACGATCCGGCAGAGTCTGGCACACCGCCACACCAGAGCGGGCCGGATCCACGAAACCGACGGCATCGCGCGAACCGATAGCCGGGGATGGTCCGGTCAGAGCTCAGCGGATATGACGGCGGATGACAGCGTCGGCCAGGTCCACCAGCCGGGCCGTCGCGGCCGGATCCCGGTAGTCGAAATCCCGGCGGCCCCTTGGCTCGGAAACGTGGATGTCAAACTGAAAATTGCCCCGAGTGTCGAAATCACCATGGACTGAGGAGAAGATCGACGGTGTGATCGAGCGTGACCGCCCGGCATCGATTGTCGTATATGACCATCACCACGATGTCGGCGCCGAACGTTTCCCTCATCGCCGGTTCCAGAATGGCGCAGGCGACATCTCCGACGCGTGGGCCACCGATCGCCATGATCCTGTCGATGCAGGGTCGGCGAGCACCGCGTGCACCTGCTCGGCGAGGTGGTCGAGTCCCTCGCATTGGACACCGCGGACGTGCCCGACCAGGGTGTCGTGCAGCGGCAACGGGTTCGGTACCGGCGCGTGGGCCCAGGTAAGGAAGCACTGGTTTCCTTAATCGTCGAGGATGCCGGCGCCGAAGCTCAACGCCACCGTCGGCGCGTCCCGATACCCGGGGTCTTCCAGCGGGGACTCCCGCACGTCGAAGAGCAGCCAGGTGTCGCCGTGCACGCACCGGTCGGCACTGGAATACGGCTCCGGCGCGACATCCTGCCCCAACGCCCGGCCGAGCGCGGGATCGGGCGCGGTGGTGTCGAGGCTGACCCGGACCGATCGGGTGGCCGACAGCGGGAAGTCCAGGCGGCACCGTTCACCTTCGTTGACGCTACGGAGGGCGAAGGTTCGGTAGGCGGTCCGGCCACCGATGTCAAGCGGCTCACCCCGCCACCGGTCCGGCGGTCCAAAGCCCTCGCCGATGGCGAGTTTGAGGTGATCTCGTTCACCGTTGTCGGGCCGCACCACCCGCACCTGACACTCGTGCAGCCCGGCGGGCAGCGGCAACGAGGAACCCCGACAACACGCTCC
This sequence comes from Pseudonocardiaceae bacterium, assembly GCA_050700515.1. GTDB lineage: Bacteria > Actinomycetota > Actinomycetes > Mycobacteriales > Pseudonocardiaceae. Next base: position 4,001 of record JBOHHD010000658.1, on the reverse strand, counting down.
TCACGAGGGCAGCCCCGGGCTCGCCTGCGGAATCGTCAGCTCATCGACCCGCAGGTATGCCCGCAGCTCGGCCCGCAGCTGCATCGCCAACGTCTCCATCTGGGCCGCCCCGGCGCGGATGGTCGCCGCCACGGTGTGCTCCCCGCCGCCGGCCAGCGCGGGGAGATTCGCCAGCAGACAAGCCATGTCCGCCCGTTTCCTGAGGAACACGGCGGTGGCTTCGAGATCCGCGATGGCCTGCAGGGTGCGCTGGACGTCGATCATGTCATCAGGCGGCACCGGCTCCGCGGACGTCATTCGGGCGAGCCCGCCTCCGGCAGCGCCGCGGCGTCCGCGACGAACGTGTCGAGTGCCCCGGCGAACGCTTCGACACAGAGTCGCAAACCGGCTTCATCGGTGAACAGGTCCAGACCGTGCGGTCCGCCGAGAGTGATCTCGACCGTGTCCGCCGCCGGGTAGACCCGGTAGGTGATCTTGCTGCTCTCGTCGACCCTAACCCAGGCCCCGATATCCACCGATGCTTTACCGATGATCACTATGTTCCACCCTCCTTATATCACATGGTCCCGGCCTGCACCGTGACCAGCCGCCGCGAATCGACTGGGCGCTCGCCGTGGCGCGCCCGAACTGTCGGTATCACCGCGTACGATCACCGCGTTACAGTCCGCTTGTAGACCAGGAAGTTAAGCTACGTACGCGAGTAACGCAAGCACTCATGGCACGTTCGCTTGAATCCCGTGGCAGGGCCGGGGTCACGACAGAGCAGGAGGGCCCGTCGATGGGGCAGCGTCAGATGAACACCGAGCGGGTCCAGGTCGCGGCGACACTGCGCCGGATGCGCGAGGAAGCGGGCCTGACCCGGGACCAGGCCGCCGAGGTACTCAGCTGCACCGCATCGAAGATCGGCGATCTGGAGACCGGCCGGTCCGGCGCGAAACCCGTCGAGCTGGCGGCGATACTCGACCGCTACGGCGTCACCGGCGATGAACGCGAGGAGCTGATCGAGTTCGCCCGCACCTCGCAGGCCCGTCGCCCCCGGGGCGATCACTGGGTCACGATTCCCTCCAGCCACCGCCGCTTCCTCGACCTAGAGCGCCAGGCCACCTCGGCCATCTTCTACTCCGGCGAGATCATCCACGGAATGCTGCAGACCGAGGGCTACGCTCAGGCCCTGCTGCGCTGGAACAAGCTGCATCAGCCGGAGGTCGTCGAGCGAATCCTGAAACTGCGGATGGGACGCAGCGCCGCGCTGAGCCGCCCTCACCGGCCACCGCTGCGATTGTGGTGTGTCCTCGGTGAGGCTGCACTCCGCTCCGGAGTCGGCGGCGACGCCGTGATGCGGGAGCAGCTGGAGCACCTGGTCGCCATGGCCACACTCGACGAGAACATAGTGGTCCAGGTACTACCGCTCGGCTCGGGCGCACACGCCCTCATGGGGATGACCGTGACACTCTATGACTTCCCGCCACCCGCACCGCGAATGCTGCTCTTCGACGGCCTTGGTACTTGTGCCTTCCAAGACCGTGAAGATGAGGTGTCCGACGCCGCGCATACACTTGACCTGCTCCGGGCCAAGGCCCTGGGTCATGAGGAGAGCAACGAGTTCATCCAGGTCGTCCTCAGGGAGCTGGAGGAGAGGTAACGTCATGCCCCGCGTCACTGGCGAGTGGTTCCTGCCACGACAGTCAGCCAACAACGCCACCTGTGTGCAGACCAAGTTCACCGAGGACGCCGTGTACGTGCGCAACAATCTGCACCCGGACGCGGGAACCGCCGTCTTCGATCACGCCGAGTGGGCCGTCTTCGTCGCCAGCGTCAAAGACGGCGACTACGACCTGTAGCCAACCCGCCACTTGAGCTGAACTGACCTACCCGCCAAACCCAGTGATCCTGGCCTCGCCGCGTCGCCTCAGCTCTTCGGCGGCAGGTTCGTCAGGACCGCCTCCACCACCTGCTTACCCACCTCACAAGCCTGCTGCGGATTACCACGGAACTCCTCCGAGTCGTACGTCAGCGAGACGCTCTGCAGCTCCGCTGGCTTGACGTCAATATCGCAAATGGGAAGATCCGCGTTCGTTCTGACGACAGTCGCGGGATACCCTCCCACCGTGGTCAGCTCGAAAGACACGAAACTGTCTCTCCTGCTGTAGACAACATCTAACGTCGGGTTGTCGGTGAACACAGCGATACCAACCTGCCTGACGAGACGTCCATCCCGCTTCGTGGTTGTCCACTCGCAATCTACCGTGCCGAAAAGACCATCCCGTGGCTTCGGGGGCAGATCGAGACCGAACCCTTGCGCCTGCTGCGGGGCCAGCAACTCACACGTCCGACGAGACATCGCCGCGACATCCCGAGGATTCTGCACCACCGGAATCGGGCTCACCACCGGCGTACTCGACGGCCCAGGTCGCTGACCCGAAGCCGGATCAGCACCACAACCCGCCACCAGGATCATGCACCCCGCCACGACCACACCCACCAGCAACCGGTCCCTCACTGCGGCAGCCCATCACTCGGTTCCCGGAAGGGCAGCTCATCAACCTGCAAGTACGCCTGCAGATCTGCCCGCAACTTCCCCGCAAGCGCGCTGAGCTGCTCCGCGCCGATCCGGAGGGTGGCCGCCAGGTTGTTCACTCCACTGTCCGACGCCCACTTACCGATCTGATCAACCGCGTTCAGGCTCACTCCATCCACACCCGGAGGACGTATGTTCGCCATCCGCTGTGCCATCTTCGCCCTTCCCTTCAGGAACAAGGCGGCGGCTTCTAGGTCGGCGATGGCCTGCGGGGCATGCTCGAGGTCGATCGTGAAGCTCTGACCCACCGACCCCACACCCAGCCCAGCCAGGATGTTGCCGGTATCACTCGCCAGCGGCGCGAACGCACCACCCATCCCGCCACCACCGCCCGGCGAACTCACCGCCGCACCCGCACCCGCGCCTGGCAACTCACCCATCCCGCCGTCACTCCCCACACTCATCGCGCACCTCCGGCCACACACCGCACACAATCGGCCGAAGTCTGACACACCGGCACACGAGACCGGGCCAGATCCACGAAGACCGCACAGCAGAATGCAAGCACCCGGCAACCTCGACCATCAGCTCACGACTTTCCGCCGCCCGCACTGCGGACGCTGCACTACGACAGCTTCGGGCGCAGCGCCTTCCAAGACCGCGAAGACGACGTCTCCGGTGCCGCATATACACTCGATCTGCTCCGGGCCAAGGCCCTGGGTCATGCGGAGAGCACCGAGTTCATCCAGACCATCCTCAGAGAGCAGGAGGAGAGGTAGCATCATGCCCCGCATCGTTGGTGAGTGGTTCCTGCCACGGCGGACAGGAAACAACTCGACCTGTGTGCAGACCAAGTTCACCAAGGGCGCGGTGTACGTGCGCAATAACCGGTGCCCGGACGCGGGGACCGCAGTCTTCGATCACGCCGAGTGGGCCGTCTTCGTCGCCAGCGTCAAAGACGGCGACTACGATCTGTAGCTAATTCGCCACTTGGGCGAAGCTGATCTACCCGCCAGAGTCGGCGATCCCGTCCCTTGATCGCGCCACCTCAGCTCTTCGGCGGCAGATTTGTCAGGATCGCCTCCACCATCTGCTTACCCACCTCGCACGCCTGCTGTGGGTTATCGCGGAACTCGTCTGATCGATAGGTCAGCGAGACGCTCTGCCGCTCTGCGGGTTTGATGTCAATGTCGCAAATGGGGAGATCCGCGTTCGTTCTAGCGACAGTCGCGGGATATCCCCCTACCGTGGTCAACTCGAAAGACACGAAGCTGTCTCGTCTGTTGTAAACGACAATCAACGTCGGATTATTGGTGAACACGCTGATAAAGACCCGCCTGACGATACGTCCATCCCGCGTCGTGGTGGCCCACTCGCAATCTACTGTGCCGAATAGAGCATCCCGTTGCTCCGGAGGCAGATCGAGGCCGAATCCTTGCGCTTGCTGCGGTGTCAGCAACTCACACGTCCGACGAGACATCGC
>JBOHHD010000657.1:0-1833 GCA_050700515.1 Pseudonocardiaceae bacterium | reverse complement strand
GGTGGGCCGCCTGGGGATCGAACCCAGAACCCAAGGATTAAAAGTCCTTTGCTCTGCCAGTTGAGCTAACGGCCCCGGAGGCTGATGGTAGCCAACCCGGCGTTCCCGCTGGTGGCAGGTGGGTGGTGGGGTCGGGCCGGGACTACGCACGATGCCGTGCCTGCGGTAGGAGCCCGATCGGAGCACGTTGAATGGGGGGCAGGCAGTGGCCTCCTCTCCGCAGTGCAGCTGTGGAGCCGTCGGTGGTGGAGCAGGTGGTGATCAAGGCGGTGCGGCGGGCGAAGTTGTTCGTGTCCTTGCCTCAGCATCGCCACGAGATTGTTCATCAAGGAGTTCCAGGCCGAGTTGGCCGAGACCTATACCGACAGCCCGAAGGGCCGAAGTGAGGTGTCTACCAGCGGTGTCCCGGAGCTGGGCATCAGCCGCGTGAGGACACCGGAGTCAATCAAGATCCAACCGCCGATCGTGATAAGCACGACCGGTAACAGCAGCTGCCCGGCGTTCCGCACGACCATGGTGATCTTCTTATGCGAGCCGAGCAGGGCGTCCGCCGCACACCACAACACGAGCAGAGCGAGAAAGACGACACCGGTGAGCAGCGCGGGCCCCAGTCCCAAGATGCGGAACAGTGGCAGTAGAGACGCTGATGTCGTCTGCGCCCTCGGCGAGTGGCCTCCAGATGGGGCGGACAGTGAGGGCCTGCTGGCTGTTGTACAAGCGTGCGGCTGCCGGGGTCTGCTTACTGAGTGGCGCCGGACTGAGACAGGAGAGGTCGCCTCCGGGCTGGTCGGACCCAGGTCCTACGATGCGCGTGATCATGGGATGTGATGAGTAGCGACGATAAGGACGTGTCCGATCCGCCGGATCATCGGGTCGGAAGAGATACCGGCCAACCAGCACGACGCGATCGCGGTAGCCGTGGTACTGGCCCGCCTGGCCAGCTGGGTGAGATCGTCGAGCGGGTCACCGCCGGGGACAGCGTGCTGGTGGCTGTGGCACCCGATCGACCCCGGACGGCCGGAGGCCGCCACTGATGCCTTCCGCCGTCGGGCCACGAACCGTGATCTGGCTGAACGAGGCCCAGCACCACCTGTTCACTCCGGGCAGTGTGCGGAGGCGGGCGTCGTCGATCAGCGCATCACCGAATCCGGCCACGACCTGAGCGTTCTCGATTCTGGCCGACCTACTACGCAGCTACGCCGATCTACTACGCAGCTACTTTGAAGAGGAGCCGCGCCGGCGGCAGGCTCGTGCGGAGGCTGGTGACCCCATCGACCTGCTGTACACGGCCCCGGTGGCACGAGGCGTCGGCCGGACCGACAGCGCGATCGTTTTCTGTCTCCGCGCCATCGAGGCCGAGGGCCGCAGCTACGCGAGGGACGATGTCGGCGTTTGACGCCGTCTTACTGTTCACGGTCGACTTCCCACGGAATTCAGTAGGACCGACGAGGCGACCCGGCTTCTTCAGTACGGGATCGAGCCCGGCGCGCAGATTGCTCACCCGTGGGCGCCAACCTGGCTGCCTGCGCCCAGCGGACGCGCTGGACTGTCCGGTCACCCTCCCTGCGCCCCGGGTGCCTCGGCGCGTTTCGAGGTCGGGCTGCTGGTCGACGGGCACACCGCGACGGTGCTCGGTGCGTTGCAGTCCCGGACGGGCTACACGATCGGCACCACCGAGTACCACACCGCCGACGTGAGCCTCACCGCGAACGCCTCGTTCGAGGAGCTGGCGTACCAGGCATGCACCCGCCGGTCCTGGGGATTCCGGTTGATCACCCCGGTCAGCTTCGCCACCACCCGCGAGGAGGGAGCCCGACGCGAACGGCCCTGGCC